>DMNP01000213.1 GCA_003452695.1 Eggerthellaceae bacterium | reverse complement strand
GCGTGAAGAACGGCATCGAGAAGGCGAACATGATAATGATGCCCTTGTTGCTGGTCATGGCCATCGGCGTCGCCATCTTCGTGTTGATGCAGCCGGGTGCCGTCGAAGGTGCGGCGTACTACCTTATCCCGGACTTCAGCAAGTTCTCGCCCGAACTGGTCATAAACGCACTGGGGCAGATGTTCTACAGCTTGTCGCTGGCCATGGGCATCATGGTCACCTACGGCAGCTATCTGGACAAGAAGGAGAGCCTGACCCAGTCGGTGGCAAGCATCGCCGGCTTCGACCTGCTCGTGTCCTTCCTGTCGGGCCTGATGATCGTGCCGGCAGCCTTCATGGCTCTTGGCCTGGCAGAAGGCGGCACCATGTCGGCAGGCCCCTCGCTCATGTTCGTAACGCTGCCAATGGTCTTCGAGGGCATGGGCGGCGCGGCAACCGTAATCGGCATCGTGTTCTTCGTGCTGGTGCTTTTCGCCGCCGCCACGAGCGCGATTTCGCTCATCGAGGCCTGCACGTCCATCATTCAAGACGGAACGGGCTGGTCGCGCGGCAAGTCGCTCGGTCTGTGCGCCGCGTTCGTCATCGTGGCGGGCTGCTTCATCAACGCGGGCTACAACGTGCTTATCTGGATAGAGCCGCTCGGCCCGGGAACGCAGTTGCTGGACTTCTTCGACTTCCTGTCCAATTCGGTGATGATGCCCATCGTGGCGCTGCTCACCTGCATCTTCGTCGGATGGATAATCAAGCCGAAAGCCATCATCGACGAAGTGCGCGCTTCCAGCAAGTTCAGCTTGGCCGGGCCCTGGACCGCTATGGTGAAATACATCGCCCCAGTGCTCGTCGTCGTCATCCTGGGCTGGAACATTGCCACGCAGTTCGGATTGCTGTAGACGCGTGCAACATGGCATACAATACGGATGTTGCCTACTGAAAGGATAATTCGAATGTCCAAACCAGAACCTTCCATGAACGAATGGCTTGCAGAAGCAAAGGCCTCGGAAAACGCAGACCAGTGCGGCATGTTCCTGGTGCACAACGGCATCGTGCGCTCCACCGCCAAAGCGCAGGTGCGCCAGGGCGAGGAGAAGCCGCCCGTCGCGCAAGTGCAGTTCTCCTACGATGCCGCAGGCGTCGAAGCCGCCATCGAAGAGGCGCTAACCTGGGATGGCGTGTACTACGTGAAGGTGTGGCTGAACGAGGGCGTGCTGAACGTGGGCGAATCCATTATGTACGTGCTTATCGGCGCCGACATTCGCCCGCGCTGCATCGACGCGCTGCAGAAGCTTGTCGGCAAGATTAAGAACGACCTGGTGGAGGAAAAGGAAATCTACGCATAGCACCGGCTTTGGGAAACGAGGCGCGCGCAACGGCCGAAATGCTCTTTCCAGAAGGGCGTTTCGGCCGTTGCAGCACAGGGTGATGGCCGCTGAGGCGGCGGAATGGGAGACGCCATGCTGTTCGACGAGATGCGCATCGGCACGCTGACCGCGCGAAACCGGGCCATACGGGCCGCCACGGCCGAATCGCTGGCAACGCAGGCAGGCAGGCCGACATCGCGCCTGTTCGCCTTGTACGACGAGCTGGCCCGCGGTGGCGTGGGCACGATAATAACGGGATACGCCTACGCATCGCGCGATGGCAAGCCTTCGGAAGGCGCGCTCGGCCTGTACGACGACGCCTTCCTGGACGACTACCGCGACCTTGCAAAATCCGTGCACGATGCAGGCGCCCGCATCGTGTTGCAGCTGGCATACGGCGGCTCGAAGAGCAAGCTGGCGCCCGACGACGAGCGGCGCCTGGTCCCCGCCACCGAAACCCCGCAAGACTGGGTTCCCAACGTATCCGTGCTCGGCGCATCGGCGCTGGAGAACCTGAAAACGCACCTGGTGCCCACCGAGGCCACGCCCGACGACCTTGCACGCGTGGCCGGCGATTTCGGCGAAGCGGCCGCACGGGCGCAAGCCTGCGGGTTCGACGGCGTGGAGCTGCACGTCGCCCATGGCTACCTGCTGTCGCAGTTCCTCAGCCGCTGGTTCAACGTGCGCACCGACGATTACGGCGGATCGCTGGAAAGCCGGGCGCGGTTTGCCGTGGAATGCATGCGGGCCATCCGTTCGGCCACGGGTCCCGACTATCCCGTGTTCGCGAAGGTGAACAGCTGCGACGACCGGGAAGACCCGGCCGGCGCGCGCGGCGGGCTGAGCGAAGACGACAGCGCGCGCGTGTGCGCCTGGCTCGTGCAGGCTGGCGCCACCTGCATCGAGGTTAGCGGCGACTGGCACTCCGTGCCCTCGCGCGATGTTGCGGGAGACCCGTTCTTCGCAGGCTTCGGCGCCCGGCTCGTGCGCGAACTGAACGCGCCCATCGTGGTGACGGGCGGATGGCGCCGGCTGGACACGATAGAAGAGCACCTGCAATCCGGCGGTTTTGCGGGCATCGGCATGAGCCGCCCCTTCATCCGCGAACCCGACCTGGTAAACCGCTGGCAGGCGGGACGCACCAAGCCGAGCCGCTGCACCGCCTGCGGCTATTGCCAGAAGTACCGCGGCATTCCCTGCGTGTTCCGCCAATAGAGCGGCATACGGTACCTGGTGTGCCCTACCGCCCTACAGGCGACCCTGGGCGATATCGGCGATACGGCGGTCGCAGTCGGCGCGATAGGCGGCAAAGCGCTCTTCCAGGCCTTCCGCCTGCGCCAACTGCTGCAGGTCCGCCATCAGCTCTTCCACGCGGTAGATGCAGCCGGCATCGATAAGCGACAAGATGGCCTCCTGCAGAAAGCGCATGCGCACCTGGTTGTCGTGGGGGCCTTGCCTCCAAGCTGCGTACTGCTCGAACAGAGCCTGCTCGTTGCCATCTTGCTTGAAGCGGTCCAAGATGGGCTGATAGGTTTCATCGTCGGCATACTGCTGGTCGTAGGCACGTTGGGCTTCCTCGCTGTAGGCCGCCTTCACCTGCGGGTGGATGCGCCATATGTAGAACACCAGGAACAGTATGAAACCGCCCAGAATGAACAGCGGCTGGTGCAGCGACGACGCGGCCGTCGCCGTGACGGCGGCCACCATGAGCGCGACGGCTATGGCCTCGCGCACCGGCTGGGGCGTGTTATCGAGCCTTCCCATTGCTTCCTCCATTCCGCTGTCCGCGATGTCGCCACGACGAATGAAAGCCGGCAGGCGTCCTGGCGCGGCCTTATCGCGACCGATGGGCTTTTTGCACGTTCGCATTATACGGCAAGCATGTCCCGTCGGCCGATTATGCGCCGCAAGCGCGCCGAACCCGTCTCGTGCGCCGTTACTACCCGCATTCCGGACGGCAGCAGGCAGCAGCATGCGCCACGACGATGACGTTGTCCTCGTCGGTCAGGTGCTCGCGATCGCAGGGCAGCACCTCCACGGTTTCGAAAAGCGATTCGAGCAACGCCACCTGATCGCGCAAGAGGGCAGAGCCAGGTCCTTCCACGGCGGACACGATGTTGGTCAGGTACAAGCCGCCCGGGTTCAGGCGGCTGCGAACGGCGCGCGCGAAACGCTCGGTCAGCAAGTGCGCTGGCGGCTCTCCCCCGTCGAAGGCGTCGTTCACGATGGCGTCGTAGCGAGCGTCCGTGGATTCCAAATGCGCGAGCGCATCGGCGCACACGAGGTTCAGGCGCCCGCTGCGTTCCGCATCGTATTCCTCGATGATGCGGTCCAGGAAGAAGTAGCGCCGTGCAAGCGCCGTGATGACCGGGTCGATTTCCACGGCGTCCACGACGACGGGCGCGCGGTGCGCTATAAGATGCTCGGGGTAATCGTAGCCCCCGCAGCCGAGCACGCACACGCGGCGCACGACGTCACGGCGGTCGAACAGCACGTCGTAGGCTTTCAGGTACGCGAACACCAGGTCGGCATAGCGCTCGTCGGTATAGGTGCCCGATTGCACGATGCCGCCCACCTCCAGCAGGCGCACGGGATCGCCCACATCGTCCGCCACTTCGTAGATGCGCGCCCTTCCGAACATCGTGCGCGCCCGCACGTACGTGGCAGGCCCGAAACGGTGCCAAAGCGCAAGGCACCCCGCAACAGCAGCCCCCAAGGCGCAAGCCCCCAGCGCGGCCTTGCCGGCGATGCGCGCAGTGCCGTGCGACGTCACGCTATTCCTCGTCGTCGGCGCCCAGCTCCACCACGACTTCGGCCGACCCGCTCGCCTTGCTTCTCTGGGCCTCTTCGATTTCCTGGCGCACGAGAGGACTGTCGATGTCGTCTAGCATCTCGCTGGATTTGCGTGCGGCTTCGGCACCGGCCGTCTGGCTATTGGCGGTGGCGGAACTGGCGGTCAGGTACGCCACGCCACGCGCCTGTGCGGCCTTGGCCTGCAACATCAGGAACACGAAGCCCACGATGCCCGCCAGCGTAGAAGCGGAAAGAATGGCTATCTTCGCGTCGGTGACCAAATCGGGGCTTGCAGGGAATGCCAGGTTCGCCACGAAGATGGCCATGGT
>DMNP01000390.1:217-7507 GCA_003452695.1 Eggerthellaceae bacterium | reverse complement strand
GCTTGCGCGGCGGCCACGGCGGCGGCGTCGTCGAGCGTTACGTCGTCGCCCAGCCAGCCGATGAGCGCGGCTGCGCGTTCCACCTGGGCACTGGTCATGTCGGCAAGCTGCGCGTAGTCGAACTGCAGGCGCGCGTTAACCGCTGCCGGCATGGGAGACCCCGGTGCCTCCAGGCTAACGTACACGGAATCTTGCTGCAGGGCGGCCTGGGGAACGGCGAACTTGAGCGTAGTGGGAACCGTGTAGTCTGCGCCGTTCACGGCAATGACCTTCGTGCTGGCCTCCTCGGCTGCGACGAGATCGCCCGATGCCGATGCCGCCTGGTACACCTTCACGTTATCGGCATAGGCTGTGATTCCGCCAAAGGTGAGCGGCTTCGTGCCGATTTCGACTGTGGCGGTGCCGTCGGCGACGATGGTCAGGAAGGCGTTCTCGTTGAACGCGCCCGCTGCCATGGAAGCGTTATCGGATGCCGCGTTCATCAGCTTGGCGGGAATCGCGTACGTGCCGGCGCGATAGGGGGTGGCGGCACTGCCCAGCTGAGCGGCCACAGACGAGAAGCCGTTCCATGCCGCCGTGCCCAGGTTGGCCAGGTACACGCTGTGGGTCATCACGCCCATCCGGGGGTTGCCCGTGTCGTACGAGAACGACAGCTTGTGGTCGGCGTTCAGGTCGAAGTCGGCCGGCAGGGTTATGGTGAACAGGTACATGCCGTACGTGCCAGCATCGCCGGCGTTCTTCGGGCCGTACCCGGCCTTCTCGGCCTCGATGCCGTCGATCGAGACCTTCTGCATGTCGATGCTGGAGGTGTACAGCATCTCGAGCTTCAGGCTGTCGCCCGCCTTCGTCAGCTTCATGTTCGGGTCGAACTGGCGGCCGAGGTTGAACTCGGACGGAGCCGCGGTGCGGAACTTGCTCTCGGAATACGCCGTGGCCGTCAGGGCGTAGTCGCCATCCTGTTCGGGAAGGGCGACGGGCGTGGCGTTGGCGTCGTCCACCGCAGCCCGCGCTGCCTTCAGCGCATCGGCGGCGGCCGTCGCCTGGGCGGCGTCTGCGGTTGCCTGGTCGATGGCCTTCGCCTGGGCCAGCGCCGCCTGCAGTGCGCACCACTGTTCGAACGTGGCATGCCCGCACGACGCCGCATCGGCGTTGGCGATGGCCGCATTCAGCGCTGCCAGGCTCTTCGCCTTGTCTTCCACGGCCTTCTGGGCAGCATACGCGCCCTCGGGCATCACGGCGTTGGCGGGAACGGACAGGGCGAACGCGCGGGATTTGTCGTCTACTTGCGCACCCATGAAGGTATCGCTTTGCGTGGTGCCTGTTACCAGGACGTTCTCGTTCGCGTCGATGGCAATGGAGCGCGCACGGTCCACGCCGCCGCCGCCGAACGCCTTCACGGGGCTGTAGGCATAGGCGGAGCCATTGCGTGCGATGAACGCGGTGGACACGTCCTCGCCGCCCTGCGAATCGATGGAGGCCTCGCCGGCGCTCAGCGTGCCCGCGAAACGGCCCGCAACCAGGTAGCCGGCAGGCGAGGACAGCACGTCCTCGGCATACGATTTCTCGGCCGATCCAACGGGCACGGCCTCGCGCAGCGTGCCGTCCGCCGCAACGCGCATCAGGGCGGCGCAGTCGTTTTCGCCATTTCCGATGCCGGCGAAATCGCCATCGGCCGACTTGCCGTAGCCGACCAGAACGTACCCGGTCGGCGATTGCTGGGCCACATGGTCCGCGTCCAGGTAGTCGTAGTCGATTCCCATCAGGTAGTCGTGCTCGGCGCCGCCGTACATGGCAAGGCCCGTGCGCGCGCCCTCGGCGTCGTAGCTGGCCAGGAACCAGTCGCCGCGGTTGTTGGTTTCGCTCTTGTACACGCCCTGGAAATCGCCGTCGTTGGAAAAGCCCGTTCCGGCCACAGCGTAACCGCCGCCGATGCCCTTCACGACCGCGCGGGCTTCCTCCATACCGCCTGCCGTTCCGCCCAGGATGTCGACGATCGAATGCTCGGACAGGTCGGCCGAGAACCTCATTACCAGCGCATCGCGCGTATCGGTCTCGCTCTTGTCCTGCATATCGCCGTCGGCGGAGCTTGCATAGCCGACCACGATGAAGCTGCCGTCGTCGAGTTCGACGACGTCCCTGAACATGTCCTTGCCCGAGCCTCCGAAGGCGACGCCCTTCAAAAGGTTGCCCTGGGCATCCAGCTTCAGGATGACGGCATCGAAGTCGCTCGTCTTGGCATTGGCGCCCTTATCGGCAACGATGCCCGCGAAATCGCCGTCGCCGTTGCCGGCGTACCCGACGGCTATCAGATTGCCGTCGCTTGTCTGGATAACCTTCTCGAACGCGTCGTACATCGTGCTGCTGAACGTCTTGGCCGCCGTCTGGTTGCCGTTGGCGTCGTAGTAGACGAGCGCCGCGTCCAGCGAGTTCTTTCCACTCGCCTTCACCGCATCGGCGCCGGCCGCCACGATGGAGCCGTCGCCGAGAACCGTGGCGTTCTCGAATGCGTTTACCAGCGATGACGAAAACGTATCGGTGCCGCTGCCGCTATCGTGCCCGTACACGCTCGCCCAGTTCACCGTGCCTGCACCTGCATCTTCCTGCGCGGCTATCTGCGTGGAAACGAGCGCACCGCCCTCTGCCGCATAGGCATCGCCCGGTGCCAGGGCCGCAAACGACGGCGCCATGCCCAGGGCAAGGGCGGCCGACAGCGCGGCGGCCATGAACCGGGAACGGGGTTTGAACATCTGCCCTTCTGTCATACATCCTCCTCTTCGCATCGGGGGGACCGACCTTGACGGGCGCGGCGGACGGCCGCATGGGATTGCAGTCGAAATCCCCAAGACTCGAAGGATGTTAACTAGCCGTAACTTATTTGTAAATGTTGGTTAACTTCATCGGAGTATCAGTTCACATTTTCTTCACATATGCTTGGGCGCAACAGGAACCACCCGTATCAACAGGCATTTTAGCGCCCTCTCGATAACCTTTTCCGCAATCGACGCGGCACTGCGAACGCGCCGGGCGCGTTCACGATACGCGGCCGGTGTCCATGTGGAACGTCGTGTCGGCTATGCCGAGCGTGGATGCGCGGTGGGTTACCAGCACCACGGTGCGGCGGCCCTGCTGCTCTTTCAGCGACTTCAGGATTATGCCCTCGTTCAGCGAGTCCAGGTTGCTCGTGGGCTCGTCCAGCAGCAGCAGCGGGCCGTCGTGCAGGAACGCGCGCGCGATGCCGATGCGCTGGCGCTGTCCGCCCGAAAGCGTGTCGCCGAGCTCCCCCACCTGCGTGTCGTAGCCCTGAGGCAGCGACGACACGAAATCGTGCAGCGCCGCCTTCTGCGCAGCATCCACGATGTCGGCGCGCCGGGCGCCCGGGCGCGCGATGCCTATGTTGTTGGCTATGGTGTCGTGGAACAGGTACGTTTCCTGCGTCACATACGATTCCAGGGCGCGCAGGTCGGCCGTGTCGATGGAGCGCACGTCGGCGCCCGACACGTTCACGTTGCCGGAATCGGCGTCCCAGAAGCGCATGAGCAGCTTCAACAGCGTGGACTTGCCCGAGCCGGACGCACCGTGTATGCCCAAGATGGAGCCCCGGGGAATGTCCAGCGTGCAGCCGTCCAAGATGGGCTCGGCACCGTACGAGAAGCGCACGTCGCGCACGGATGCACCCGAGAAGGGGCGCTCGAGGCCCGGGCTGCCGCCGCCTTCCACCTCGCGCACGGCGGGGTCCTCGTCCAGCAAATCGAGCACGCGGTCGCCGCATGCGAGCGTCTGGTTCAGCGTGTTGGCCAGGTTCGACAGCGCGAGCACCGGGCCGAACGAGCCCATCATGGCCACGGTGGCCACGAGCACCTGCATGAACGTGGCCATGCCCTGCTGGTACAACGACACCATCAGGAACAGCATGCCGAGCGAGAACAGCAGGATGATCAGGTTCGAGAACGACCGCTGGTGCGCCTCGATGCGGTTCAGCACGCGCTGTTTGCGGCCCAGGTCGCGCGAGCGTTCGTCCAGCTCGGCCGCCCGCTGCTCGCCGTAGCCGTACTGGATGGTCTCGTCCACGCCCCGCAGGGAATCCAGCACGAAGCTGTTCAGGTCGCCGAACGCATCGCGAAACGCCAGGCCCGGCGCCGATCCCGCCGCGCCCACGACAACCGGCATGACCACGCCCACCACCACGTAGGCGACGAGCGCCAGCCAGCCGGCCTCTGGCGCGAGCGACGATATGAACGCCACCATGATGCCCGACGTGAGCACGGCAATGACGATGGGCGATATCGTGTGCGCGTAGAACACTTCCAGAAGCTCGATGTCGCTCGTGATGATGGAGACCAGATTTCCCTTGTCGCGGCCTTCCAGCTTGGCGGGCGCAAGGGTGCGCAGGGCCGCGAACACCTTGTGCCGGATGATGGCCAGCAACTTGAAGGCGATGTAGTGGTTGCAGTACTGCTCGTAGTAGTGCAGCACGCCGCGCAGCACGCCGAGCACGACCAGGCAGGTGAACACGACCACGTGGGCGTTTTCGGCCACGTCCGCGGCCGTGTAGGCAACGGGCTGGCCGCCCGATGCGAGCAGCGTTCCCGCATGGTAGAGCTGCGCGACCACGGCGTCGAAGAGGGGCACCGTGCCCAACTGGGCGCCCGCATGCGCCGCCAAGAGCGAGACCACCTCGTAGCTTGCCACGATGGTCAGGAATATCGCGCACAGGAACCCCGCCACGCCCAGCGCAATGGCCAGCAGCATGATGGGCAGAAGCGGCACGACCAACCCGACGAGGCGCGCCATGATCACGATGGCGTTGCGGCGCCTGCCGTCCTTGCGCTTGCTCATGCGACCGCCTTCCTTCCGTACGTCTCTAATGCGCGCTGGCTCTGGAACAGGTTGGCGTAGGCCCCGCCCGCAGCCATGAGCTGCTCGTGCGTTCCCGCCTGCGCCACCTTGCCGTCGGCCAGCAGGTAGATGCAATCCGAATCCACCACGTTTGCCAAGCGGTGCGATATGAGGATGACCGTCTTGGTGCGCGCCAGCTCGTGGACGACGCGCATGATGTCCTCCTCGCTTTCCGCATCGATGTTGGAAGTGGCCTCGTCGAAGATGTAGCACGGCGAGTCGTGCAGCAGCGCACGGGCTAGGGCCAGCCGCTGGCGCTGGCCGCCCGACAGGTTCGACGCCCCTTCGTCGAGCTGCGTGTCCAGGCCATGCTGCGTGTCCAGGTAGTCCGCCAGGTTCACCGCCTGCAGCGCCCTGCGCATGTCGTCGCGCCCCGCGTTGGGGTTGCCGATGGCCAGGTTGTCCATGACCGTGCCCTTGAACAGGTAGCTCTCGTTGGTGACCATGGTTATGTCGCGGGCAAGCGAATCCTCGGCGATGCTGCCAAGCTCGGCATCTCCCAGCATGACCGACCCGTAGTAGCCGCGGTTGCGCCCCGTGATTATGCGCGCGGCCGTGGACTTGCCGCAGCCCGATTCGCCCACGAGCGACACGAAGCTGCCAGGCGGGAATTCCATGCACACGTCGTCGAGGACCCGGTGCGTGCTTTCCGGGTCGTAGCCGAACGTGACGTTGTTGAACGATATGCCCGTCGGCTCGCCTGCCAGCTGCACGTCGCCTGCCTCGGGCTCGTCGATGTCCAGGAACGCGAACATCTTGTCGCTTGCCGCCATGCCGTTCATGGCAATGTGGAAGAACGACCCCAGCAGGCGCATGGGAATGAAGAACTCGGCCGACAGCAGGATTATCATCAACACGCCGGCCACGTCCACGTTGCCCTGCATGAACTGCCAGATGGCCACCGCCATGCCCGCCGCGGCGCCGCCGTAGGCCACCACGTCCATGATGATGATGGAGTTCAGCTGCATGCTGAGCACCTTCATGGTAATGCGCCGGAAGCGCTCGGATTCGGCGTCCATCTCGTCGGCCTTCAGGGCGTCGGCGCGATAGATCTTCAGCGTGGTCAGGCCCTGCAGGTTTTCCAGGAAGCTGTCGCCGAGCCCGGTGTACACGTCCCAATAGCGGCTGAGCAACCGCCGCGCAATCTTCTGCACGACCATGATGACGATGGGAATGAGCGGCACGCACGCGAGCAGCACCAAGCTAGCCTGCCAGTTGTACCACACCAGCGCCGCGAACAGCGTGATGGGCGCGAGCAAGCTGTAGAACAGCTGCGACAGGTATTTGCCGAAATACGTTTCCAGCTGCTCGGCGCCTTCCACCGACATCTGCACCACCTCGGCGGTGGAGACATGCTCCTTGTACGAGGCGCCCAAGCGCAGCAGCTTCTCGTATATCCTGCCCCGGATGATGCGCTTCACGTCCACGCTGGCGGCGAAGCTGTTGAACGTTGCCCGTCGGTCGCACCAGAACCGGATGGCCAGCAGCACGGCCAGCAGGAGGCCCGCCAAGACCATCCAGTACTCGGTGAGCTGGCCTTGCAGCAACAGGCGCAGCAGGCCCGTGACGATGAAGATGACGCCAATCTGGCAGATGAGGGCCGCCCATTGCCAGAGCACCTGGTACACGATGTACATGCGGGCATGCGAGAGCAACCCTATCAACCGCGTCTTTATCATGCCTTAGCTTCTCCTTTTCGTCTGCTTCCCGCATCGCCGGGAACGCCTGTGGACCGTATTCGGCGAACGACACAATTCGCTATCGGTTCGCACGGTCTTCTTGCTCGTCCGCCCCGATGGGAAGGGGGCGGGGGTGTTCGCTTGGCTTCGGCTTTGCTTTTGTCTATTACAGGAATTGTGCCTGCAGAATCGCTCACACCCCCGCCCCCTTCCCATCGGGGCTACCGTGGTGCAAACTGCCACCTTTGCCGCTGTCGGTGCTTGCATCTTTCTCGCAATCGGCGCCGCCGACTTGCACCAGGCCTTGGGCCCAGGCGGGTACTTGGCGGACCGCTGCGTCGTGCGCTGCATCGGCGGCCGCGGCTTCGTCGGCATCGTCGTCGGACTCGTTGGAGCGCTCGGTTTTCACGAAGCCCATGAAGTACACGACGTGCGCCACCCAGACGACCACGAGAATCACGCGGGCCACCGGCACACGGCCCATCAGCGCGAAGGCCACGCCCATGACCAGGGTGACCATGCCCATGATGGAAAGCTTCGTGCGCATGGTCATGCCGCGATGGTCCACGAAATCCGCCAGGTGCTTGTGGTACAGGTCGGTGTTCACGAACCAGTCGTGCAGGCGCTGCGACCCCTTCGCGAAGCAGAAGAGCGCGGCCAGGTACAACGGCACCGTGGGAAGGAAGGGCAAGACGGTGCCCGCCGTGCCCAGGCC
>DMNP01000390.1:0-170 GCA_003452695.1 Eggerthellaceae bacterium | reverse complement strand
CCCGCCGTGCCCAGGCCGAACGCGACCACGCCGAGCGCCGTCCACAGGGCGCGCGCGATGCGGTTCTTCGAGCGGGCCGGCTCGTCGCGCGTTGGCACGCCGTCGGCGGGCTGCGCTGCAGCGCCAGCAGACAGGCCGCTTGCGCCGGTGCCGGCATCGCGCTGGGCCTC
>DMNP01000227.1 GCA_003452695.1 Eggerthellaceae bacterium | reverse complement strand
ACTGCTTCAGCCCGATTTACGGTGGTCTGATCGATGCTGGCGTTCCTTACTGGGATGCTTGCCTGCAGACGATCGTTCCGCTGTCGGTCGTCATGCTCATCTGCGCCTTCTTCATCCACCCGGGCAAGAACTCCGAGTACACGAAGATGCGCGAAGCCGAAAAGGCTGCTCAGAAATAGCGTCGCGCACGCTGGCGCATAATCCGCGAGCTTCGACAACATCGGCGCCCCGCCAACCGAGCGGGGCGCTTTTTTGCATTGCGGAGCGTGAACAGGGGACGAGCGTGAACGGGGGACGGAGGAGCGTGAACAGGGGACGAGCGTGAACAGACGGAGGAGCGTGAACGGGGGGCGGAGGAGCGTTCAGGCAAGCGGGGAGGAAGCCTGCCCTGGGTCCCAAGTGCGTGAACGCTCCTCCGTCCCCCGTTCACGCTGTCCCCCGTTCACGCACCCCCGAAGCATAGATCAGTGCTAGCACCATCGCAGCGACACGCTATGACGTGCAGCAGCGCACAGCGCAGCGACGTGCAAGAGGTTTCCTGCCCCAAAACAAAGCGGCCCGCCCTCGATGGGCGAGCCGCCACGTTGCGGAACGCGCGGGACGATGCACGGCCTGTTACTTGCCTTCGATGTGGCCTTCCTTGAAGGGCTTCACCAGCACGGCGAAGACGATGCCGACAATCAGGATGGGAACCTGCACCATGACCGACGACATGAACCAGTCGCCGTGCATGGAATCGAGCACGGCGCCGAACAGCGGGGAACCCACGGCCTGGCCCAGGTTCTGCATGAATTGCAGCACGGCCATGCCCATCGTGGCGCCCATGGCCGAACCGCCCATGATCATCGGGGCCATCGGACGGCAGCCACCGGCGACTGCTGCACCTGCAATGCCCTGCAAGATGATGAACACGACCATGCACGGGAACGCCAAATCGCCGCCGACGAAACCGAAGGCCACGGCGACGAGCAAGGCAATGCCGGCGCCAACGGCGATGAAGCGTTTGGAATTGGGCTTAAGCTTGTCGGACAACGCGCCGGAAAGCGGGGCGAAGATAAGCGACGAGCCCATCATCAGCGAGGTGATCATGCCTGCCAGGTGGTCATCGAAGCCCATGCCGCCGCCCTCGACGGGCACGGTCAGCCAGTTCTGGTAGAAAGTGTTCACGACCGCCAACGTGGACAGGCACAACGCGAAGAACACGATGCCCAGGTACCAGATGTACTTGTTCTTCAGGTAGGGCAGGCTGTCCTTGAACGTGCCCTCGACGCCCATGTCGCCGCGCTCGCCGCGAGGCATGCGGAACACCAGCGCGAACACCACGAACATGATGGCGCTGAAGATGGCGCAGAACCAGAAGACCGTTAGGTAGCCCTGGGGCGCGACGCCGGGGTTGCCGCCGGCCATGGGGGCGGCGATGTTGAACATGAGGACGCATCCCAGCGGAACCCACGTGGCCCACAGGCCAAGCGCCAGGCCGCGCTGCTTCGGCGGGAACCACACGGAAACGCACGTCGGGGCGGCAACGCCGATAAGCCCGATGCCGATGCCCTCGATGAGGCGGCTGATCATGAGCATGGGAATGTCGCTCGCTATCGCCGAAATCGCGGAGCCGATCGCCAGGCACGCGAGCGATACGAGCACTGTGTTCTTAAGGCCGATGCGGCGCGCGATGAACGCCGCCGGGAACGCCAAGATGACGCCAATAATGGCCATGGCGCTCATGAGCAGGCCGAACGTTGCACCGTCGAGCCCGACTGGCGCGAAGTTCGCGAACAGCCAGTTCGAAAGCGGCGGAATCTTGAACTGCGTGAGCGGCGCGCAGATGCTCGCCAGATAGGTCACGAGCAGCATGACCCACGAAAGCCCCGGAGCTTTCTCTCCCATGCGCTTCTCGTCGACGCTCACGGCGTCACCTTTGAAATCCTCGTCTTTTGCCAATACGACGTCATCCATTTGACCCTCCTCGTGTGGATGCTCATGTGCTTGCACCCGCCTGTCTTCGCCGGGCGATCGCCAACAACAATTGGCGCACATGTATTTGACGCTGAGATTATTGCCCGCCTGCGTTCTATCGCTGTAAGGAGGGCAAGGCGATTTTTCGCGATATTTTCCGTAATACCAGAAGTGTGACGTTTTGAACTGGGGATATGCAGTCTGATTGAGACGTCAGCTTCCTACGCCCGAACAATGAGCGCTGAGCGTGGGAAATGGTGCGGCCGAGAATCGACGGTTCGAAAAGAACGAATGTACGTAGCATTGGAAGGGTGAAGCTCGCTAATCACAATCATCTTCCGATGTGCGCGCGCCGATACGAAGTAAAGTGCATCCTGCAAGCACAAGCATGCAGGCACTCAAGCGTTCGGGCATGAAACGCGTACTGGGGTGGGCGCGCTGCAACTGTTGCAATGCATGTGACCTGCGACTCCAAGAGCAGGCGCATCTTTTCTCGTCAATCGCCGGCAGATGGGGGTCTGCCGGCGATTCCTCTAGAAACGCGGGCGCGATTGCGCCCTTCTAACTGAAACGGAAATACCAGGTGGCCATCGGGGAGGGCAGCAGATGAAGGAAACGTTTCTCGCCTACGTGGGCAATGACATCTCGGAACATGATTTGGAGCAGGCGCTCATCGCCGCCAACAAGAACTTCGACTACACCGTGAAGGTGCAGCGTGCAGGCGAGCACGACGAAGCGCTGTTCGGCAAGATCGTGTTCGACTCATATGCGACAAATTGCCGCGACCCCGAGGTTGCGAGCGGCATGTTCTCGGTCGGCGGTTACGACCTGGCTCTGTTGCACGAAGCTGCCGTTTCGATCGCTTCTGGCGCCTATGACCCGCATGACCGCGACGCCGACCAGCGCGTCGTCGGCCGCGCGTTCAAGGACTTCGGCACCGATGCGTTCAACCTGCTGAATCGTTACATGCCCTTTTCCGCCGCATTCTTCGACACGCAGAGCGGGCGCTTCGTCGTGGGCCGCGGGCGCGATCTGGGACTGCAGGAAAGCTATGCGAACCTGTTCTACGGCCGGACCGAATCGGGTGACTTCGCGTTTTCGAACAACGAGAGGGTGCTTGCGCAGTTCGTGAAGCAGGTGTTCCCGGTCGAGCCCCACACGTATTTCGCCGAGGGCGCGTTCACCACCTATCGCGATCCGTCGTTCGTGAGGACCGACGACGCGGGCATCGAGAGCAACTACAGCAATGCCCGCGAAATCATCGGCCTGGTGAATCGCATTCTCGAACAGGCGGCTGACGATTCCCTGCGCCAGACCATCGAGCGGTTGTTCGACGAGTACTTCGAGTCGCAGGCACCGCGCGATCGCATCGCCTCGTTCGTCGAGGGCAACCTGGACGGCGAGGTGGCGGGCAAGGTCGCCCGCCTTATCGACGAGCGCATCGAGGGGCTGACCGTGTCGCAGCGCATCGACGCCCAGCTGACGGGCCGCTACAAGCAAATCCTCGACGATTTCATCGGCGTGAACGCCGTGCCCCATACGAACATCGTGAAGCTGAGCGAGCTCCAGCTGGCGCACACGGGCGTGGCCTACTACCACGAGAAGTTCGAGCAAGTGCTCACGCAAGTACAGCTCGACGAGCCCGTCATGCTCATCGGCCCAGCTGGCTCGGGCAAGAACTATGCGGTATCGCAGGTTGCCGAAGGCCTCGGGCTTCCCATGTACTATACGAACAACGCATCCAACGAGTTCAAGCTCACAGGCTTCATCGATGCGGGCGGCACGTACCGCGATACCGAGTTCTACAAGGCGTTCAAGGACGGCGGCGTGTTCTTCCTCGACGAAATCGACAACTCCGACCCTTCGGCGCTCATCGTCATCAATTCGGCGCTGGCCAACGGCTACATGGCTTTCCCGCACGAGACGATTCGGCGTCACCCCGACTTCCGTTGCGTTGCCGCCGCGAACACCTGGGGAAAGGGCTCGAACCTTCAATATGTCGGGCGCAACGTTCTGGATGGTGCGACGCTCGACCGTTTCGACATGGTGTTCTTCGATTACGACCGCAAGCT
>DMNP01000086.1:14629-15776 GCA_003452695.1 Eggerthellaceae bacterium | reverse complement strand
CGGGCTTGATGTCGCGATGCACAACTCCCTGTTTGTGCGCATATCCTACGGCGTCGAGAAGTTGGTTCAGGACATCAAGCGCAGCTTCTGCCCCCAATTTGCCGTCACGATTTAAAATGTCACCGAGGGTAGCCCCCTCGACAAGCTCCATAACAATTGCGGGCCTGTTGTCGTCGTACACATCCGCAGCGTAAACGGCCACAATTCCGGGATGATTTAAACGCGCGGCAGTCTTGGCCTCCTTGACGAATCGCCGACCCATTTCCTCAAGCACATCGTCTGACAGGTTCGAATCGAACAATGGCTCCTTGATCGCCACATCACGACCAAGCTTGGAATCGTGCGCCAGCCACACACGGGCCATGGCCCCCCGACCCAGCTCGCCCAATAATTCGTAAGGACCAAGCTGGCCAACCCCGCCATCGGCTGCAGCCTCGCGCACATCGATAATCGTTCCCTGAACGGAAAACCCCGAGGCCCAAGCATCTTCAAGGGAATTCTGCACATCACTCGGCGATTCCGGTTCCTCGGCGCCGGGTTCCGACGCCGAATCGTCTTCTGGAGACTCGGCAAGCTTTTCGACATCGACAGACGCACCGCACGAGGGGCAAACACGCGCATTCTCATCGATTATTTCGTGACCGCATTTTTCGCAAATCATGTGGAGCTCCTTCGTTTCGTGTAGGCGAAAACGCCAACGACACAAGCAATTCCGACGACAAGCACCATGAAAATCAGGCCATCTCCGCTACTGGAAGCACCTCCCCCGCCTGCAGGCGCCTCGGTTTCGTCGAACGCGGCAACGGCGTAGTACGGCTCTTCAGGCATGGATACTTCGTGGCCAAAGACGGCCATGTTCCAAGTGCCCTGCTTCGCGTTTTGAATGGTTATAGATGTGGGTATCGAACTTGTATCGACCGTGTATCCTGGATACCCTTCGGCAACTTGCGTACCCGAAGGATCGGTTAACTGCAGGTCGAGCACGCTGCCCGGCCAGTACAGATACACTTGCACCGTGCCGTTCTTCGTGATGTCGAACGAACCGGCAGGCTCAACCACGCCTTGGCTCACGGCGCCTATGATGCTATGCAGAATCCGGTACGTTGTCTGCAGACGCGCATTCATCATAGCGGCAAACAGACCGACC
>DMNP01000086.1:5207-14579 GCA_003452695.1 Eggerthellaceae bacterium | reverse complement strand
GGCAAACAGACCGACCGCCGCAGATGAGATGTTTGATGAGTCTTCGTATGAGTATTCGCCGCCCGTTCGCTCGGCAATCTCCCGCAGAAGTCCTTCGTCGAGCGAACTTGATGCACCGAATCCAATGGTGTAGATCTTTATGCCTGCTGAGGATGCTTTATCGGCAAGCGCAAGGATTTCGGAAGTCGACCCTCCCACATTACTCAAGCCGTCTGAGAGAAACACCATAAGCCGCGGACCGTCTTCGCCCATAAGCTGCTCGATGCCGTTGGCCAATCCGGCATACATATTGGTTTGGCCATCCGCCTTCAAAGCGTTTATGCTCGCGTTTATTTCGTCCGGATCGGTCGACAAGCCGCAATTCGTTCGAGCGGAGCTAGCAAACGAGCAAACGCCTACGCGCACAGACAATCCAGCGCCAGTCGCCTTCTGCCCGCCTATGGAAGAAACGAAATCCGTGCTCTGCTTTTTGGCGCTGGCAAGCTTGCTCATGCCGCCAATGGCCGAGTTCTCATTCATAGAGCCCGACACATCGAATACAAGCGACATCGCCACAGTGGAATCGACTTCGGCATCATTTGCAGCAACCGGCCCAAGCCGATTTATTACCGCCTGAACAGCCTCTGCATATGCAGCTTGGCCTTTTTCATTAGGGTGCATCGAATACGCACTAACCCAGTTTTTTGCCTCGTCGCCGAAGACCTGGTTAAGGTCTTGGTCCTGCGGCCCAAAGATGACGCCCTTGATATAGCTATCGTCGGTATAGGCTTCGTGTCCGTTAAAAGCAGGCCGCACATCGACGAATTCGAAATTGTCTTTCGCGACAATAAGTTTGCCTATTTCGGAATTGAAAGTATCGATGCCCTTGTTTATGGATTCTGCTTCTACCTCGTTAAATATCCCCCCGCCATCCTTGGGAGCTAGATGGGGATAACCCGCGACGATTATGGTTGCGTTAGGCGCCTTTTGCCGTATGGCGTCATACACCTCAGACAACTTTTTCTTGGTCTCTTTTTCGAATTTTGCGAGGGCTTCTTCCATTACGAGGCCGACGCCGCCAACCCTGAGATAGTCCCGATCCCGGATGGCTTTACCCCAAACATCGGGAGCCCTGTTCAGGCCATTTACGGCTGCGGCGGTTACGATATCCCCAAACCCTAGGTCATTTCCCCCAATCGTGAGCGTTACGTAATCGACCGTCGCTCCTATTACCTGCTTATCGAAAATATCGATCTGCTTGTCGAGATCTTCGCTTCCGCCGTCGAACATCTTTTTCCATGATTTATTTTGCGATTGCTCCGTTATATGAACCGCTTCGGCGCCAGATGAAGCGACGAAATACCAGCCGTCACCCTTCAAATCGGACAACTTCGTGCCGTCGACAACAAGTTGACCAGGCCACCCTATTGTTGAACGATGCGCAAGCCAATCCGTGTTTTTATACTTGTTGGAATCTTCCTGACCGTAAAACGGTTCGTTTCCCTCGCCCGACGAATAAGAATCGCCCATTGAAACTACAACTGGATGACCATGGGCTGTCGCATAGGCGGGCTGAGGAGTGTAAAACGTGAATGTGAATGCGATTACCGCGCAAACAGCCATCGACGCGCAGAGCGCGGCTAAGCGTCTCTGCTTCCCGTCCATCACAACGCCCCAATCTGCTCAGCCGTGTAAGCATCGAGCGTTGCGAGGTCGATACGATCAACTTTCAGGACTGCAACGCCATCGTTCAGGCATTCTTGGACCGTGAAATCGCTGAATTCATTTTTCATTGCGTCATACTGGGTGACGACATCCGCCTCAGTAACAATGACGTTCTTGTTCACGGCGTTCTCGCCAATTGCCAACGGCGATGCGTAAAACGCCCCGTCATTCACGTAGATGCCCCAGATAACACCGCTTGGCGAAAGGTGCTCTCCGGTATAGACGGGATAGCGCTCCGAAGAAGATGCCTCGACAACGGTGTCGCCAATATATGATCCCTGCGAATCGATATCCGCCACAACCGAAACGCCATTGAATCCGCGGTTGTCGAAGGAAGCGCGCGCTTCTGATCCAGTTTGCATATTGCTGGAAGTGGCGCTACGCGCATTAGCGCCAACTGGGCTGTTGAGAGAAGCAAGCTCTGCGCGGTATTCCTCTATCGTCATTTCCGAAGATGTGCCGGAATCGGCGCCACCACCAGACGGCATCGAGGCTTGGTTGGCCGGATTACCGCCTGCAGACGATGGGCCGGGGCTTGTTGCCGTGCCCCCGCCAGGCGCCGTGCAAGACCCAGCACTAACCAATAACGCAATCAGCGAAATCGCCAATAAGGCGGCAACGGCCAGAATAATCCTGTTGGAGATTTGCACCATGAATCACCTCGCTCGCAAGGCTTCGGCAGAATCGAATCGAAGCGATTCGACAAACGGGTGGACGGCTAGGCATTTCGCTAAGTCAGCATGGGATGATGCTTCGACAGCAAACTCAACTTGGCCCCCTTGCTCATTTGCCGAAGCCACACCTTGATTGCCTCCCATAAGGGCTACGAAAACGAAAACGGCAATGGCAATCGCAGCAACAATGAGAAGAATAGGCAATGCCCTTTTAGGCGCCGAAGAGCTCGACGATGCCGATCGTCTCTGAGAAACGCTTGGCCGAGAACCGTGCACGTGCTGGGCAGCACGGTTGCTTTCGTGGCTATCCGCTTCCGTTCGGCTGCGCCCGTGCGATCCTTGCGCGCGCCGTTGTTGAACCGAAGCATGCTTTGGCCGCGAGCCTATCTCCATGCGCATCGTCGGCTGCCGCATGCGGTTAGTCGACGATGCTTGCGTTGGATTCTTGTTCAGCGCAAGCACAACGGTCGAATTGTCATCGGCTCCCTTGCGAAATGCCCGCTCCACCACTTCGACAGCAGCAGCCTGCGCATCGACGGCGCTTAACACGCATTCGGCGATGTCATCGCAATTAAGCGCGGTATAAACGCCGTCGCTGCATAGGAGCAAAGCATCTCCGGGGCACAAGTCAACCTCAGTGATTTCGGGCACCGCATCGGTGAACCCCAAAGCACGTTCTATGCGATTGCGATCGGGATGTTTCTGAGCCTCTTCTTCCGTAATAAGCCCGCGACTAAGCATGCGTCCTACTTGCGAGTGATCCTCGGTAATCCGCTTTGCCTTGCCATCGTGAATGAGATAGGCACGGCTATCTCCAACATGCCCTATCCACGCATGGACTGTACTAGCGAATGCGGCAATGAACGTGGCACCCATGCTGGCATTTCCGCGCTGGTGCATTTCTCGCCGAATTGCGTCATGAGCGGTCTGGGAGATTTCGCCGAGCGCATAAGCGGCATCAAGGTCCAGCGTGCCGCCGTTCGCCATCTCAATCAGTTGGGCAATATATCGCTCGGCGCAAGAGGTTGCCAAAGCGCTTGCAACATCGCCGCCCTGGTAGCCTCCCATGCCATCGCTGACCATGAGAAAGGAAACGACACCGTTCGTAAATGGCGTCTTGCGTGAAAAGTCAGCGAAGTAAAAGCTATCCTCGTTCACTTCCCGCGGCCCTGCAGCCGTGTAGCCTCCCGCATCCATCGATTACCCCTCGAAGTAAATTGCAATGAGGCATCGGTTTCGCGTGCATGGAAGGCGCCAATCGACACATCCGCAACTCATGAGCATCGTTGCTATCGAGTGTTAGCGAGAGGTGCCAAATACGAGCGTTGTGTCGCCCAGTTTGATTTTGTCGCCATTGGCAACCTGCTGCTGACCAGCCACCCTTTGTCCGTTCAGATACGTTCCGTTCGAGCTTCCCAAATCAAGCACAGACCAGGCGCCGCCGCTGTACGTCAGGCGTGCATGCTCACGCGACACTTTAAGGTCGTCCACCACGATGTCTGCGCTTGCATCGCGCCCAACGGTCATGTCCCTAGCCGGTAAATCGAATACGCGGCCTCGGTCGTTGCCAGAATGGACGGTTACGGTATCGCCCGTAGATGGAATGTCGATAACTGTTGCAGCCTGAGGCTTACGGTCGATTATCGTGGCGGTCGACGAAGACCCTGAAGGTGCGGAACCGGATCGAGCAACGTTCGCAAGAGACGATGCGCTACCTGCTTTCACGCTTGCGTTTTCGCTAGCTGCCGTCGCGCTCCGACGAGCCTTTTCGACTTCCTGTTCGAGGCTTGACATGCGCTTGTCAAACGCATTCACGAATTCCGTTGGCGGTTTCGCGCGCTGTACAGAACTCGCATAGATTACAAGGGCCACTATGGAAATGACCATGCCCACAAGGGTGATGATGGCGATGGCTGTGCCGTAGCCACTGACGAGCCAATTCACGTTCCAGTTAATGGGGCCGGGATAATAAGGCGTTCCCGTTTCGGCATTAAGCTTCACGAGATTGGTCACGCCATCGGCGTTCCCCGTGAAACGGAAAATGAATGCGGGAATTGTCGCAAAGAAGCCAACGATGGCCAAAATGCGCGGCACCAACGCTTTCTGATCTTTCTTCTTTGTTATCGAATCAAAGAAGATCCAGATTAGGATGGCGAGCGTTGCAATGAGGAAAATGTACATGCCCCATTCGAAAAGCCACGAGAAACCAGAAAGATTCGAAATGGCATTGTTCACCCAGTTCGCATCGTAATTAATCTCGATGTAAGTAACACCCGTATTCATTTTCCGTCCTTACCCGCAGACTTGTTTGATCTCTTTTTAAATAATTCTGTGGAACACTATAAATGAAATTTAATAATTTTATGAACTAAGATTCTCTTATATTTTAATTTTGACGGCTTAAATTATTGATTTTCGTTAGATTGCACGGGAAATGGAAAACATCGTCGAGAAGAGCGGGGGATTCGCGCAAGGCTGGCACAAAGCCCTGCGCATGATAGCGATGATGCTTGCGCTCGCACTATGTGCTGGCTGCTCCGCCGCAAAAGGCCAGAGCGGTAACGCCGATGAGGCGACTCTTGATATAACGGACCTTCAAGCAAGCTCGGCTTCAAACGAGACGCAAGGGCCCGCACTAGACGACGCCCCTATCGACAACGCTTTTCTTACGGCGATTATGGGGGACGAAGAGGCTAGTAAACTCCTGATAGGAGCCGAGTCGAACGAGGATAGGCGCTGGATAGCGGCTCACCCCGACGCCTTCGGTTTCGAAGGGGAAACCGTGCAATGGAAGTTGCTCTGTTTGGCTGCCGACGAAATAGAAGCCGTACCCTTTGTACGACACTTCGCGGAATCGTACCCCGAAGAACAAGCTCGAACCGATACGGACAACCACGATTCGGACAATTCTCGCGTTCCCCATCTGTATCAATGGGATAAGCGCTGGGGCTATACGGTATACAGCTCTACCGCTTTCGGATTAACCGGATGCGGCCCGACCGCCTTTGCAATGGTTTACCAAGGAATAACTGGCAAGCACGACAAGTCGCCGTACGATATGGGAATTCTCGCCCAGGAAATGGGGCACATGGCGCAGTTCGAAGGCACGTCAACCGAGTTCCTCTACGATGCCTCCGCGCATTTCGACATCGAATGCACTACCATTCCACTCGATAGGGCAAGCCTCGTCGCGGCACTTGAGAGCGGCGCAGTACTCATCGCGAACGTGGGGCATGGATACTTCAGCCATTTTGACGGTCATTATCTTGTGCTTACCGGCATTAATCCCGATGGCTCCATTGCCATAAACGACCCTTATTCCGCTGTGCATTCTCAGCAGGCGTGGGATATCGATTTCATCCTCGGCGAAACGAAGGTTCTGTACGCATTCTCTCGATAACGCCCATACCGTCGATTGACCAGAGTTGCCCTAGCACGATGAATCGCCTGTTAAATCCGAAACCGCTCGTCAAATCGTACTAACCGGCTGCGCTTGCTTCTGCTGCCCACCGCCTAACTTGCCTTTGCGTAGTAGTCGGCATCGATGGCATAGACGACGAACTGGTCGATGAACTCGTTCTTGTACAGGTTGGGATCGACGAAGGCGCTTGTCTGATAGTATCCCGGCTCGTGGGGCGCAATTGCCGAATCGATGTGGCCTGTTGCGTCCGCTTCGTCGATTTTGCGCCCTTTGTCCTTGTACTTCACAACGACTAGGGAAGAATTGGCAGACACGCTGGCATCGTTTGGGTTGCTGATGATAACGTCGTAGAGGTCATTCTTGTTTCCGTAGTTCTTTGCAACTTGGCCCGTAGGCACCTGATAGTCGCCAAGCGCAGCATTCGAATAGACGTCCTTTATAACGTACGAAGAATTATCCGGACGTGTCTTCTCGACGCCCGTCGCAACCCTGCTCACCATTATGCCCTGACCATCTGCTGGGATATAGCCAACGGCCACGAACGGCGCCCCGATGTTGCCGGCATTCGGAACGGCTTCGCCCGTAGTGGATTTAACTTCGAATTCAATCTTGGTGATCGGTGCCTGCGAAGAGTTCTTCACAAGGAGAATCGCATCGACGACGAACGAGTCTCGAAGGGCCTCCGAAGAATCCCAATCCCAATCGGAATCGAGTACCTTTATATCGGCGGCATCTATGGCCACGGAACCGTATGCCCCCTTGGTCTCCCTCGTCCCCCGTACGCCGCCCGTTGCCTCGGAAGCATCGGGGCCACCGCTGGCTGCGTCTTGCGTACTGAGCGCATCAACTTCAGGAGCTGCTGCAGAGGGGTTGCTATCAGCGGGACTCGCGACAGCGCTCGCGGCAGGGTCCGTAGCGGCAGAGCTTGCGGCGGCACTCGCAGCAGCACTCGAGCCAGCAGAACTCGCGGCAACGGCAGCGGCAGCGGAGCTCGCAGCAGCAGCGGAGCTCGCGGCAGGCGACCCCGCAGAAGCACTTGAACTACCGGAAGTTTGAACGCTCCCGCCTCCCTGGCCTCCCATGCTGAGCGCAAAGAAAACGCAGATAGCCACCAGGCACGCTGCTGCAACTGCGACATACGGTAACGCACGCGGGCGCTTGCTCGCACTCGAAGGCACCGCGAACGCGCCCGCGCTTGCCGGAATCTCGCCACCGCCCAACATCGCCTTGAAGGCCTCCGCGCTTGCGGGGCGGTCGTCTGGGTTCTTGGACAATGCGAGCATAATGGTCCGGCCAACGGGCTCGGGAAATCCCTGGACGGCGCTCTCGGAAAGCTCGGGGGCGGGCTCGTTCACTATGCGGTACATGAGCGCCAGAGAGTCGGATCCATCTTCCGCGCCAAAAGGATTGCGGCCGGCAAGCATCTCGTAGCCGATAACGCCGATGGAAAAGAGGTCGGAACGAGCATCGACAGTTCCGCCCTTCACCTGCTCGGGCGACATATAGCCCGGCGTTCCGAGCGTGGTGCCGAACGCCGTGCGATGCGTTGTCTCGGCGTTTTCGACATGGGCAATGCCGAAATCGGCGAGAATAACCCTGTTGTCGTATGTGACGAAAATGTTCTCCGGCTTGATATCTCGGTGAATTACGCCCCGCTTGTGCGCATAGTCCACGGCGTCGAGCAGTTGGTAAAGCACGCTTGTCGCCAAATCCACCGGCAACGGGCCCTCCTGCATGAGCGCACCGAGGGTCTGGCCCTCGATAAGCTCCATGACGATGCCGGCCCTGCCATCGTACTCGTCTGCAGAATACACGGTTACGATGCCGGGATGCCGAAGCTGCGCAGCTGCCCTGCCCTCCTTTATGAACCGGCGGCCTATCTCAGCACGTTCGCTTTCGCTCATTCCCTCGTTGAACAGGGGTTCTTTTATGGCAACTTCGCGTGAAAGACGGGAGTCCCAAGCTCGCCACACGCGGGCCATGGCTCCGCGGCCAATCTCTTCTTCCAGCTTGAACGGACCCCAATTACCGAGTTGCTCTGCCATTGTCAACCTCGCATCCTGCCTGCACATAAGACTCCACCGCACCCGTGAATGCATAGGTAGCGGAGCTGCAATTTATTTCTTGTGATATTTTATATGAAATTCTTATCTTTATTGATAAGTTCAGTACCGCAAAGACGACTTACCTCGCCTTGCAGTCGCTTTTCACGGGCGATGCGCTATCCCAGAGGTGAAGCGTCGTCTACCAGGGGGAATTCGAGGATGGCGGTTGCACCGCCCAGTTCGGGGTCTACGAAGCGCACCGTGCCCCCGATCTGGCTGGCGGAACTGCGCGCCACCGAAAGGCCAAGACCGGTGCTTTCCTTGCGCCGGGCGTCTCCCTCCTCGAGCCGTACGAAGCGATCGAACACGCGGTCACGGTCTTTCTCGGGTATTCCGGGACCATCGTCGCTTACGGTTATGCGCACATTGCCATCCACCTCTTCGCACGAAAGGCGCACGGTACTTGCCGCGTATTTCTGCGCATTGTCCAAAAGGTTGCGCACCACGTGGCTAAGCTGTTCGCGATCGGCCACGCAAATGAGCGGCTGCACTGCGCTCGCATCGATGGGAATGCGCCCATTGCCGGAAAGCACCGCCACCTCTTCGAGCAAGACGTCCAGCAGATCGATTGGCGCAGGGCTTACTTCCAAGCGTCCTTCGTCGATGCGCTCCAGCACCAGCATGTTGCCCACGATGCGTTCCATGCGCGCGTTTTCGCCCGAAAGGTCCTCGATTACCTGCTGGTCGTCCACCAATTCGGGATATTCGCGCATGGCCTCGAGCATCAGGCTGCTGGCAGCTATGGGGCTTTTCAGCTCGTGGGATGCATCCGATAGGAAGCGCCTCTGCATGTCCAGAGCCGACTCGATGCGACCCAGAAGCTCGTTGAAGGTCTGAGCGAGCGGAGCCAAATCGGGGTCTTGCCGCGGAATGGGCACGCGCACGCTTAGGTCGCTTGCATTTATCTCTGCTACGCTTGCCCGCATTTCCTCGACGGGACGCAGCGTCCTTCCCGCCAAGAACCACACGGCCACAGCAACGGCAACGAGCAGCACGGCCATGATTATCGCAATGAGCTGGGCAGCCGCCTGCGCGCCGTGCATTGCAGGTGCGAGGGAGGTCATGGCGGCAAGGGTGACCGCCCCGTCCGGGGCATCAATTTTGCGCTGCATTACGAGATAGGGGCCCTCGTCGCCGAACAGGTTCGATGCATCCACATAGGATGCGTTGTCGGCAGGCTCCGGCTCTGCCGCATAGGCGCGCGGCACCAGGGAAACCGGGGGCGCCGGAATGCCTCGCGTGCTCCTGTCGTCGTCTGCATCGTCGGCGTCGTCTGCATCGGAATCGTCCGCATCGGCGTCGAAATCGTCGTCCGCATCGGCGTCGGCATCATAATCGATATCGTCGTCGTAATCGTCGGAGTCATAATCGTCGCCGAAATCGTCGCCGTAGTCTTCAACCTCGACGGGTTCGGCATAGTTGCGATTGTCGGGCTCGACAACAACCGCGGCAGGCGCCGAAGCCGCCT
>DMNP01000086.1:4149-5137 GCA_003452695.1 Eggerthellaceae bacterium | reverse complement strand
GTGGGCGTGGGAGTCGGGGTCGGGGTCGGGGTCGGGGTCATCATCGGGTTCGGGATCGGGTTCGTCGGGACCGTCGTCATAATCGGCCGCTGGCGCAACAGGTGGAACGTACGCAGCGGCGGCGGCAGCGGCGGCAGCTGCGGCGTTTTCAGCCGCCTGCACATCCGGAGCCGATTCGCTGTTTTGACCTGCGGGCTCCCCCGACGATGCAGCGCTGTTTGCGCCATTCGATTCCCGAAGCCGCATGTTTGCAAGTTCGACGGCATCGTCGTCGTTCCAGTCCTCGACGATGGCGGCCAGGTTGCGCGCATTAGCCGACGACGCTATTACTTCTCCGTTTTCATCAATAACCTGCATGATGTCGCTGCCGGCAAACTGCACGGCAAGCTCGGGATTTCCGGCCTCGACCGCTTCTTGGGCCTTGTCCAGATGGTCGCTCAGGTCGTTGGTAATGGTTTGCTCCAGCACCGACCGCATAGCAAACGCGGTGGTCACAACAACCATTGCGCCCACCAGCAATGCACCGACGGTCGCAACCGCCGTTACGCGAAACCGTATGCCCCGCGCCGAAAACCCTGCCATAGCAATCCCGTTTCCATGGCGGCCGCCGGGTTGCGCCCGGCCGCCCGACCCAACTCTTGCACCTGCTTCCAAACACACGGCCGCACAACAACAGCCGTTGCGCAGCTCTACGGCTGTGCAAGGCGATAACCCACGCCACGCACCGTTTCTATCAGGCGATAGTCGAACGGAGCGTCCACCTTTTTGCGTAGATATCCAATATACACTTCGACCACGTTTTCATCTGCCGCGAAATCGATGCCCCATACGCGTTCAAGCAACTGCGCCTTCGAAAGGGCCTGCCCTTCGTTCACCATCAGGTATTCCAGCAGCGAAAACTCCCGCGGCGTCAGCTCGATGAACGCGCCATCGCGCGACACCGTTTTGGCGCGCGTGTCCAGGGCAAGTGGGCCAACGCGCAGCTCGC
>DMNP01000086.1:0-4102 GCA_003452695.1 Eggerthellaceae bacterium | reverse complement strand
AACGCGCAGCTCGCTGCCCGTAGACGAGGCCCCGCGCCGAGTCAGGGCGCGAATCCGGGCAATCAGAACCACAAGGGAAAACGGCTTGCGCAAGAAGTCGTCGGCCCCGATGTCCAACGCGTCCGCCTCGTCGTACTCGCCGTCTTTTGCCGTTAGCATAAGCACGGGCGTGGCTATGTTTTTGGAACGCAGTTCGCGGCAAACATCGTAGCCGTTCATGCCGGGCAACATGATGTCCAGCGTAATGGCATCGTATGCACCCGAAAGCGCCTTATCCAGCCCGTCGATGCCATCGGCCGCGCAATCCACGGCAAATCCTTCGGCCCGCAAGCTTTTCGCAAGGTACTTTGCAATGTGCGCCTCGTCCTCGACTACTAGAATGCGCATGGCTACCTCACATCCATAAAGCCGTCGGAAGCCCTCCGGCTGAAAGGCTTCCGACACGTGCCGTGCTCTCGAGACCATTGTAACGGACGGCCCCGTGCAAACCCGCGCCGCGTCTTGCAGAACAGATCGCGCCAAGGGCCGTCTTCACCGGTCGGCTAGCGCACAACCTTCACGCTCGACTTCATGCCACAGCTAATGAGTGCCTGCTTGAACACCTTCTGGAACGAGGCGTTGCCAGACCCGCAGTACACCTTCACGTTCTTGGTGCCGGCGTTCTTGAAGGCGGCGGAGCGAATGTCCATATCGTCCAGATAGTAACCCTGCCAGCCGCGGTCGATGTCGATAACGTCGCACGAGCGCATGTTCACCTTCGCCAGCTTCTTGCATCCATAGAAGGCCTTCGGGCCGATTGCGTCAACGTTCCTGCCGAGCGTAACCGAGGTAATCTGATGGCCGCGTGCGTTGTTGAAAGCGTTCGCGCCGATGGTGTCCACTTCGAAGGTGCGCCCCTGGTAACGCACGGTGTTAATCTTGGGTGCCTTGTTCGTCGAACCGTAGGAAACGAGCATTGCCTCGTCCAGGTCATCGAAATCGTCGGAAACGTCCGTTACCCTATAGGTATTGCCGTTCACCTTGAAGGTCTGGCCCGGATACAGCCCCCCTGCCTGAGTCTGCATGCTTCCGGCAGCAAGGCTGCCCTGGTCCACTGCCCACGCAGGCTGTGCCGATGCCGCGCTCCACGCGAACGCTAGTGCAGCCAAGCATGCCGCCAGCGCAATCGCCCACACCTTCTTCGATATAACTTTTGCCCCGTTCATCATCGTGTCCTCCCAACTTACGTCGCTTACTAACTTCCGATGCTCAGAAAGATAAGCGTCGTTCCTGAGAAAATGTTGAGAAGCACGGCGCTTGACAGGCGAATCGAAAGTCAGGTAACATCACAATTTGCAAATGGAGGAGTGACCGAGAGGCCGAAGGTGCTCGCCTGCTAAGTGAGTAACGGCCAAAAGCCGTTCTAGGGTTCGAATCCCTACTCCTCCGCCACGTTATTCCAAGGCCCCCAGCAATGGGGGCCTTCGCATTGCGCGAGAATCTGCCGGGGATTCGAACCGATGAGGTCGGAGGCCGTCAAGAAAACAGCCCTGTGGGCTGTTTTTGGCCGACGGGCGGAGCGCTTTAGCGCGGAGCCGTTATTTCCGCGAAGCGGAAATGGAATCCCTACTCCTCCGCCAGTATGTGCAACGCCTCGGCAACGGGGCGTTTTCTTTTGCCAAAAAAGCCGCAGGGATTCGGCTCCATATCCTGCATCCCTTCCCTATGTGTTTTCACCGTTGCGTTGCTCGGCTGCGTTCAAGGAGGCGTCCTCCACACACGTACGCACGAAGTCGGCATAGGCGTCGACGAAGCTGCCGGTCGTCTCCGGCAGGCCGGCGGCGCGCATGGCCTCGCGGGTGCGTTCGGCGGCGTGGAAGTGGTTCCAGAGGCCCGGCGCCTGGTAGAGCAGGCGCAGGTACAGGTCGCCCGCGGTTGCCTCTCCGATGCCGCACTGCCGCGCAAGGACGCCCGTGACGGGTGGCAGCATCTGCGCGAAGTCGCGCTTGAATGCGGTCAGGCGCTCGAGCGTCACGTTGCTCTCGATAATGGCAATGATAATCTCCTGGTAGCGCAGGAAATCGCCATGCCTTTCCGTGGTCTCGGCCCACCTGCGCGCGAACTCGGCCGCGGGCATGGGCGCATCGGCCAGCTCGGCGGCGAGCTCTTCGACCCAGGCCCGGTTCTTCGTCGAATGAAGCGCCAGGAACACTTCCTCCTGGGTAGCGGCGTACTTGTACAGGTTCGACCGCGACCACCCGAGCCGCTCGGCGATCGTGCCCATGGTTATCTGGTGGTAGGGACGCTCGGCGAACAGCTCGTCGGCTGCCGCCATGATGGCCCCCATCCGCTCCTGCTTGTGCTCGGGCGAGCGCGCCCGCATGTAGTCAGCCACCGCCGTCCTTCCGTCGCTTTCATGTTCGCGCTGTGAATTCTAGCAAAGCACTTGTGTAAATGACAATGTGTCGCTTATACTCTTCACGGTTAAGAGACAATGTGTCGCATAAGAAAGGACCCACCATGGCAAACCTCATCGTCTACTACTCGCGCAAGGGAGAAAACTATTGGGCCGGGTCCGTGAAGAACCTGGCAAAAGGCAACACCGAGCGCGTTGCCGAGTTCGTGCAGGGGGCCGTCGGCGGCGACCTGTTCGAGATCGAAACCGTGAAAGCCTACGATGCCGACTACTACCGCTGTATCGAAGAGGCCAAGGCCGAGCTACAGGCCGACGCGCGCCCCGAGGTCAAGCGCTACCTGGAAGACGCCGGCCTGAACATGGACGACTACGACACCATCTTCCTGGGCTACCCCAACTGGTGGGGCACCTGCCCGATGTGCGTGTTCACGTTCCTGGAGCACTACGACCTGTCCGGCAAGCGCATCGTTCCCTTCTGCACCAACGAGGGCTCTGGCATGGGCGGCTCCGAGAAGCACCTGAAGAAGGTCTGCCCGGACGCCACCATCGAGAAGGGCCTCTCCATCACCGGCAACCAGGCAGCTCAGTCGCAGGACAAGGCCGCCAAGTGGGCCAAGAAGTTCGCATAACTGAAACGGGGTGCTTGACGCCCCGTTTCATTGTTCAGAAGGATTGAGCATGGCAAACGAAGTGGTTCTCTGGACGGGCGCGGGGCAGATCGGCATGGCGATCGCGCGCCGCGTCGGGTATGGCAAGAAGATACTGGTGGGCGACAAGTCCATCGGCAACGCCGAGGCGATCGCCAAGATCATGAACGAGGCGGGCTTCGACGTAGAGCCCTACGAGATGGATCTGTCGGACCGCGGGTCGATCTTGGGCATGATCGCACGGGCGCAGGAGCTTGGGCGCATCACCATGCTCATCAACGCGGCGGGAGTTTCGCCCTCGCAAGCGCCCGTCGAGGCGATTCTCGCGGTCGACCTCTACGGCACGGCCGTGCTTCTCGAGGAGGTCGGCAAGGTAATCGCGCCGGGCGGCGTGGGCGTTACCATTAGCAGCCAGTCGGGCAAGCGCATGCCGCAGCTCACGCCCGAGGAGGACCGCCAGCTGGCCTGCACGCCCACCGAAGAGCTGCTCGACCTGCCGCTTTTGCAGCCGGAGAACGTGCGCGACACGCTGCACGCCTACCAGCTGGCGAAGCGCTGCAACGAGAAGCGCGTCATGTTCGAGGCGTGCCGCTGGGGCGAGCGCGGTGCACGCATCAACTCCATCAGTCCGGGCATCATCGTGACGCCGCTCGCCATCGACGAATTCAACGGAGCACGCGGGGACTTCTACAAGAACATGTTCGCCAAGTGCCCGGCGGGCCGCCCCGGCACAGCCGACGAGATAGGCGCCTTGGCCGAGTTCGTCATGGGACCGGCCGGCGCGTTCATATCGGGCAGCGACTATTTGGCCGACGGCGGCGCCACCGCGAGCTACTACTACGGCCCGCTGCAGCCGGAGAAGCAGGAGTAGACGACATGCCCATGACCGACGAGGAGATGTGCGCGCAGCTCTACCGCGACCTGTGCGGCGCGTCGATGCGCAAGGACGCCGATGCTCTAGCGGAGATGCTCGCCGACGACTACGCGCTCGTGCACATGACGGGCATGCGGCAGTCCAAGCGTGCCTACATCGACGCCGTGCTCGACGGCACGCTGAACT
>DMNP01000391.1:16379-16752 GCA_003452695.1 Eggerthellaceae bacterium | reverse complement strand
TCGCCTTCCCGCCCGTGGCCGAGAAATTCTTCGAAAAGCGCCAGGAGCTGGAAGAGCGCAAGTGCGCCTATAGCATTACGAAGGTGGAAGAATGAACGCGGCAGAGATGACCTTGACCGTAGGCGACTACGTCTTCTATACCATCATGGGAATATGCGTGGTGTTCTTCGCACTGGCGCTGCTCATGGCCATCATCAAGATCCTGGTGGCGGTAACCACCCCCAAGGCGGAACCCGCCGCCGCGCCCGCAGCGGCCGCCCCCGCGGCAAGCGTCGCGCCGGCTGTGGATGCGCCGCTGGCGCCGGGCGCCGCAGGCGACCTGAAGCTGTACGACACCGATCCTCGCACTGCGGCCATGATCATGGCCATCGTG
>DMNP01000391.1:15288-16326 GCA_003452695.1 Eggerthellaceae bacterium | reverse complement strand
TCATGGCCATCGTGGCCGACGAGCTGAAGAAGCCGTTGAACGAGCTGCGCTTCATATCCATCAGGGAAATCAAGGACTAACGGGGAACGTAATCCCGCAACAAGGAAGGCGACCGATGAAATACGTGGTAACAATCAAGGACCGCACCTACGAGGTCGAGGTCGAACACGGCGAGGCCATGGTCCTCGACGAATACGAGGCGAAGGCCCCCGCGGCGGCCGCACCCGCAGCAGCCCCCGTGGCGGCAGCTCCCGCCGCTGCCCCTGCTCCCGCTGCAGCAGCGCCTGCTGCGGTCGCGTCCGGCACGACCGTCGAGGCGCCGCTGCCCGGCAACGTGCTCTCGATTAAGGTGAAGGAGGGCGACGCCGTGAAGGAGGGCGATGTCCTGCTTCTTATCGAGGCCATGAAGATGGAAAACGAAGTGGCCGCCCCGTGCGACGGCGCCGTGAAGCAGATCGTGGTCTCGGTCGGCCAGATGGTTTCGACCGGCGACGCGCTCGTAGTGATTTAAGGGCACGCCATGGAACACGCAGTAGAAGTACTCAACACACTGTGGCAGACCTCGGGATTCTATCTTCTCGTGGCGGATTGGCGCCAGGTCGTCATGATAGCCATCTCGTTGGTCCTGCTGTATCTGGGACTGGTGAAGAAGTTCGAGCCGTTGCTGCTCGTGGGCATTGCCTTCGGCATGCTGCTGGCAAACTTGCCGGGGTCCAACATGTACCATCCCGAGCTTTGGGATAGCTACATCGCCGGCACGGTCAGCATCACCGACATATTCCACGAAGGCGGATTGCTGGACATCTTATATATAGGCGTGAAATCGGGATTGTACCCATCGCTCATCTTCCTGGGCGTGGGCGCCATGACCGACTTCGGCCCGCTGCTGGCGAACCCCAAGAGCCTGCTTCTGGGCGCGGCGGCGCAGTTCGGCATTTTTGCGGCGTTCATGCTGGCAGGCGCCATCGGCTTCTCGCCGAACGTTGCCGCTTCCATCGGCATCATCGGCGGCGCGGACGGCCCGACGGCCATCTGGCT
>DMNP01000391.1:0-15173 GCA_003452695.1 Eggerthellaceae bacterium | reverse complement strand
ATTCGTACATGGCGCTCATCCCGCTTATCCAGCCGCCGGTCATGCGCTTGCTCACTACCAAGAAAGAGCGGGAGATAAAGATGGAGCAGCTGCGTCCCGTAACGAAGCAGCAAAAGATCATCTTCCCGATCGTCGTCACCATCTTCGTCGTGCTGCTGCTGCCGTCGGTGGCGCCGTTGCTCGGCTGCCTGATGCTCGGCAACCTGTTCCGCGAATCGGGCCTGACCGACCGCTTGTCCGACACGGCCCAGAACGCGCTGATGAACATCGTCACCATCTTCCTGTCGGTGTCGGTGGGCGCGACGGCGCTGTACTACCGCTTCCTTACCCTGCAGACCATCGAGATCATCGTGCTCGGCCTGCTGGCCTTCGAGTTCGCCACCATTGGCGGTTTGCTGCTGGGCAAGCTGATGTGCAAGCTTTCCGGCGGAAAGATAAACCCGCTTATCGGGTCGGCTGGCGTTTCGGCCGTCCCCATGGCGGCGCGCGTCTCGCAGATGGAAGGTGCCAAGGCCAACCCTTCAAACTTCCTGCTCATGCATGCTATGGGACCGAACGTTGCAGGCGTTATCGGCAGCGCCGTGGCGGCCGGCTTCATGTTGGCCATCTTCAGCTAGCGCATCGCGTCGGAAAATTCGGCATCGATTCCAGCGGGTGGGGCAACCGGGTTGCCCCACCCGCTTTTTGCCGGTGCAAAACCGAAGCCAGGTCCGAATCCCCTTGCCCCAGCCCGCCGGGCGGTCGGGCAAGAGGGGCGTGCGAACTCTGTTACACGCTTTGCGCATGCGTTGCGCCGCGAATCGCATGGCGGTGCGGTCGGAGAGCTCTATAATGAACGCATGGTCAATTGGGCACGGGATATGCGCGAAAAACCGGGGGCACCGCTGGGGGCGGCGTTCGGCGCGCTTGCGCTTGCGCTGGTGCTCGTGGCGGCGGTGGTGCTCGGGGCGATCTTCGGCATCGAAGGCAGGCCCGCCACGGCGCTTGCCGGGCCGGGGAGCGGTGCGGTGCTCGTCGTGGCTGCGGTCTGCGCAGCTGCATGGGGCGTGTCGGCCGTGCATCGGTGCATCGATGTGGAAATCGGGCGCTTGCTTGGCGCCATGGCGGGCGTTGTCGTGGCTTGGCTCTGCTTGGCCCAGCTGCAGCTGTTCGCGCTTCCCGATGCGGTTCGCGTCGGGGCATGGTACGTTCAGTGCGCACTGCCCCCGTGCGCGGCGCTCCTGTTCTTCGCGGCGTGCCTGCGCGCGACATTCGGCGATATGCGCAGGCAACGGCATGTAGCATGCGCCGTCGGCGCCGTTGCCGTTGCTGCCTGCGCGCTGCTGCTGTTCACGAACGGCTTTCACCAGCTGGCCTTCGTCTTCGACCTCGACGACCCTTCATGGCAGGCAAATTGCACGCCGGGTCCTGCATACCTTGCATCAATTGTCCTATTCGGCCTGCTTGTTGGCGTGTCGGCCGTGTTGCTGGGCCTGCCTGCCATAAACCGCAGCGTGCTCGACCGGATTTTCACGCCCGTTGCCCTGCTGTTGCTGGACGCCTTGTGCTGCCTGGTCGCGTTGCGGCGCGGCTGGGGGCTGTTCCCCGATGGACTGGCGCCTGCCGCCGCGGTACTGCTCGTGCTGTCGGCCGAAATATGCCTGGACGTGGGCCTGTTTCCGGCGCCGGGACATACGCTCGAGCTATTCCGCCGCCTTCCCTTCGACCTGAAGATCCTTACCCCGGTGGGGCGCATGGTGTACCACACCGACCATGCCAGGCGCATGGACGTGCCCACGTTGCATCGGCTTGCAAAGAGCTTGCCGCCCGAAGCGGGCGAAGAGCCTTTGGAAGTGCGCGACCGCCAGGCCGAGGGGACGCTGTACAAGCTGTATCGCCTGAATGCGGGAGTGGCCCTTATTACCGAAGACGCCGAGCCCATCGACCGGATGCGCCTGCAGCTGGAACAGCGGCAACGCGAGCTGGCGGAAGACAACGAGGTCTTGTTGCGCACGCGCGACGTGCGCTCCGTGCTGTATCGGCAGCAACGCGAACGCGAACTGGGCGAACGCGTGGAGCGCGATTTGGCCGACGCGGCGGTGCAGATTCGCGCCATGCTCGACGAAAGCGAGATGGCGCGCACGGCATCCGATTCCGCCCGGCGCATACAGCACTTGAACAAGGTGAAGGTGCTCGTTGCCTACAGCAAGCGCAAGGGCATGCTGGCCCTTGCGGCGGCCGATTCCGACACGATGCCCAGCGACCAGCTGAAGCTGATAGCGCGCGAGGCCATGGCGGACCTGAAGTCCATCGGCATCGACTGCGCCATCATGGTGTCTGCCGACGGGCCGCTGTCGGTCTCTGCGGTGAACGTGGTCTACGATAGCTTCTACGACTGCGTGCTGGCCATGCTCGGGCGCGCCAACCCCGTGCTCATGGCATACATGTCCGCAACGCCCGAAGGCGACCTGGTCATGCGCACGACCATCGAGTGCGCCATAGGTCTTCAGGACGATTGCGACGTAGCAGACATTCCCGCCCTGGCAACCGAGGAAGGTTCGTGGGCCAAGGTGCAAGCCGCCATGGTCACCGAGCTGGAGGAGCGTTTCCAAAAGCGCGGCAACCGTTATTCCGTCTGGGTGGAGGACGGCTTCGTGCGCGTTATGGCCAGCGCCCCGATTGCGGCAGCCGACGCCGCGCCCCGCTCCGAAACGCGCGAAGGGTTGGAGCGCGATGACGTTGCAGGCGAAGGCGCCAGCGAACGGCGGGACGAGGGGGGTGCCCGACTATGAACCCCTTCTCGCCAGTCGGCCAGAGCGTGCTGCCCGTTGCGGCCGTCCTGCTGTTCCTCTGCGCGGCTGCGCAGGTCGTGCACGGGTACTTGCGCCTCTCGCGCAACGATTCGCAATCGCGCAGGTCGGTTGCCATATACGAAGGCGCCCTGCTTGCCCATCTGATGGTCACCTGCATGGGGGCCGCAGTGCTTGTGCAGGCGCAAGGATCGTACGATTCATTCCCTTCTGTCGCCTTGCTCTGGGCAAACGTGGCGGTTGCGCTTGCCGTTGGCTATGTGGCCATCCTGGGGTTCGGCGACACCGAGGACATGAGTCCCATAGAGGACCCCAGCTGGATGCCGCCTCTCGAAGTTGTGCTTGCTTGCGCATGTGTGCCCCCTGCGCTAGCGGTCTTCGGCGAAGGGTGGCCGATTATCCTGCTCGTCGACGCACTGTACTACCTGTTCCGCACCGTGTTCTTGCTATTGCTGGATCTGCGCGAAGGAAAGCGGGTCGTTTCGCGCATGGCCGTTGCCGAGGCCACGAAGCTGCTTCCCGAAGGACTGCTGTATGCGGACGGGCGCGGCCGCGTGCAGTTGGCGAACGACGCGATGGTGCATTGCCTGACGCTGCTCGGCCTGGGGGGAAGCCCCGCGCAGATAGAAGACTTGTGGCACGATCTGGAAGCCTTGGCGGCCGGCGAGCGTCGCGTGGAAATCGCCCATGCTGCAGCGGCCGATGCACAAGACGGGCTGTTCGTGCTCATCGCTCCCGACGAGATAAGGCGATTCGTGCTCGAGCGCTTGCATCCTCCCATTCCGTCCGCGCCGAAGCGCACGGTAACGCTGCACCGGTTCGGGTCGCGCATCCTCGCCTACGACGTGACGGAGGAAGTGCGGGTGCTGCAGGGCATCGACCGCGCAAATGCCGAGCTTGTCGAAACGCAGCGCCAGATTGTCGCCTCGATGCGCTCGGTGCAGGAAGCCGCGGCGAACGAGGCGTTGCTCCGCATGAGGGCGCGGGTGCACGACGTGGTGGGCCAGCGATTGTCCATGCTGCATCGCGCCATAGAAGACGACGACATATCCGACGAGCAGATTTCGCAGCTCAGGCCCCTGCTGAACGGCATTTTGGACGATTTGGCCATGGGCATGGACACCGATCCGGCAGAAGAGCTGGATGCGACGGTCGCGGCGTTCGCCCTTGCGGGCGTTACGGTGGAAGTGCAGGGCGCTTTGCCGGAAGACTCGGCCCGCGCTCGTGTTTTCGCGGATTGCGTGCGCGAGGCTGCGACCAATGCGGTGAAGCATGCCCGTGCGATGCGCGTGGACGTTTTGCTTTCGGAAACGAGCGTGAGCGTGTCCAACGACGGTCCCTTGCCCACGCTTCCCCTGCGGGATGGGACGGGGCTTGCGAGCATGCGCAGGGCGGCGGCATCCGTCGGCGCGGGTCTGCGCGTCGAGGCCATGCAGGCCCCGTTCACGATACGAATCGTTCTCCTTTCCGATTCGTCGACCGACTATGCGGCATCTGCCATGGGCGGAATGGCCGGGAAAGAGTGATTTCATGGCGTTTTTGCTCGGCTGCGAGAAGGTTGGGGTGGATTTTCCCAGCAAGACCGTGTTCGACGAGGTGTCGCTCGGGGTGGATGCGGGCGACCGCATTGGAATCGTGGGGCGCAACGGCGACGGCAAGTCCACGTTGCTGGCCCTGCTGGCCGGCACGCTGGAGCCGGACCGGGGGCGCGTTATCCGCACGAACGGCGTTTCGGTGGGCATTCTGGGACAGAGCGACCGCCTGGACGACGAGGCAACGGTGGAGCGTGCCGTGGTAGGCGATCGCCCCGCCTACGAATGGGCGGCCGATGCGCGCATTCGAGGCATCATCGCCGGAATTGCGGGCGATATCCCCTGGGATGCACCGGTGAAGACGCTTTCGGGCGGGCAGCGGCGCCGCGTGGATTTGGCGCGCTTGCTCGTGGGAGACTACGACGCGATTATGCTGGACGAGCCCACCAACCACCTGGACGTGCGCGCCATCAACTGGCTGGCACGCCATTTGCGCACGCGCTGGCGAGAAGGGCAGGGAGCCCTTCTCGTCGTAACGCACGACCGCTGGTTCCTGGACGAAGTGTGCTCCACCATGTGGGAAGTGCACGACAGGCGCATCGAGCCGTTCGAAGGCGGGTTCTCGGCCTATATCATGCAGCGGGTCGAACGCGACCGCGTGGCGCGCGTTACCGAAGAGCGTCGCCAGAACAAGCTGCGGCGCGAATTGGCGTGGCTGTCGCGCGGTGCCCAGGCACGTTCCACCAAGCAGAAGTTTCGCATAAAGGCCGCCCAAGAGCTCATAGCCGATGTCCCCCCGCTGCGCAACGAATTGGAGCTGAAGCGCATGGCCGTAACGCGCCTCGGAAAACAGGTCGTCGACATACGGAACGTGTCGGTAAGCTTCGGCGACAACGAGGTCCTGCGCAATGTGGAATGGCTTATCGGGCCGGGGGACCGCATCGGCATCCTCGGGGAAAACGGCGCGGGCAAGACGACGCTGCTGAACGTTATTCAGGGCAAGCTGCGACCGACCTCCGGCTATGTGAAAATCGGCAAGACCGTGAAGTTCGCCGTGCTCTCGCAGCACCTGGACGAGCTGAACGCGGCGGGTAGCGACCGCGTGCGCCAGGTGGTCGGGCGGTTCGGCCATGCGATCATGCTGGATGGGCGCGATCAGACGCCCAAGCAGCTGCTCGAACGCCTCGGATTCACCAATGCCGATATGAACGAGCCCGTGTGCGACCTGTCGGGTGGCCAGAAGCGCAGGCTCGCGCTGATGCTCATATTGCTGGAAGAGCCCAACGTGCTCATCTTGGACGAGCCCGGAAACGATCTGGATGTGGACATGTTGGCAGCGGTCGAGGACTTGCTGGACGGCTGGCCGGGCACCCTGCTGCTCGTAACGCACGACCGCTATCTTATGGAACGTGTTACCGACAACCAGTATGCGCTGATAGACGGTCGGGTGCGCCATGTTCCCGGGGGCGTGGACGAGTACCTGTCCCTGGTGGCCGAGGCGCGCGCCGCGAAGCCTGCCGCGCCGGTTGCGGGCCAGGGCGGCGCTGGCAAGGGAGCTTCGCCTGCGGCGAACGCGGGCGGCCTGTCGAACCAGGAGCTGCGGGCCCTGAAGAAGGCGCTGCAGTCCACGGAACGCAAGATGCGCACGGCAGAGTCGCGCATAGAAGATGCTCATAATCGCCTGAACGCAGCCGACCCGACCGATTACCAGGCGTTGGGGGACATTCAGGCGGAAATCGATGCGCTGCAAGCGCAGCTCGACGACCTCGAGCTGGCCTGGCTCGAAACCGCCGAGGCCCTCGATCAGGCATGATTGTCTCTATGCTCCGATCCTGCCAGTTGTGGGGGGGCTGGCCGTCGCCGGCTGCTGCCCGACTGGCGCGCGGGGCGGGGAGAGGGGATTCGGCCTTGGCTTCGGCCTTGCTTTAGCATTCAACAGGAAATGTGCCTGCAGAGCCGCCCTCACCCCCTCCCCGCCCTGCGCGTCGGCCGGGCAGCAGCCGGCGACGGCCAGCGCCGAGCAAGCGTGAAGGTTGCTGCGCCTCCGGGGTTGAGCAACGGTGCATGTGCTAGGATAACGTGAAACGAACCTCAAACGAAGCAGGGGGTGCTGTCATGGCGGCATCGCGGAATCTGGCAACACGCATCTTCATCCCGGCCCTCGTCGTCGTGCTGCTCGCAATCTTTGCGGGCACGCCGGGAAGGGCCCTGGCAACCGACGGCGCGGCAGATGCCCAGCGCTACGTTGCCGCTGCGTTCCAAACGACGACGCAGGCCGCGCAAACGCGCACCAACGCCTCGCTTGTGGGCCTTCGCTACAGCGCGTACGTGCAGGGGCGGGGTTGGCAGGGATACGTGAGGTCCGGCAGGGTTGCGGGCGCTGCTGGCCAGGGGTTTTCCGTCGAGGGCGTGCGCATCCAGCTTACCGGCATGGGCACGAACGTGGGCCAGGTGAAGTACAAGGCCTACGTGCAGGGCCTGGGTTGGCGCAAGTCGGCATCAGGCGGAAAGGTCGCGGGGGCAACGGCAAGCCACCAGCAGGTCGAAGGCCTGAAAATCTGGCTGACAGGCGATATCGCCCAGCATTTCGACATAATCTATCGGGCGTACGTGGAAGGTGCCGGTTGGCAGAAGTGGACCAAGAACGGCGCCAAATCGGGCACGGTGGGCAAGGGCCTGCGCATCGAGGCCATACAGGTGAAGCTTTCGCCCAAGACCGCAGAGGCCGCGGGCAAAAGCGCCAATGCGAAGAGCGTGCGATACGAGGCCTATGTGCAGAAGCGCGGCTGGCAGCCGTGGAAGGGCGACGGCCAAACGGCGGGCACCGTTGGCAAGGCCCTTCGCGTGGAGGGCCTGAGCATGGCCCTGAGCACGGGAAGGAGCGCGGGCTCCATCGTGTACCAGACCCATGTCCAAGATGTCGGCTGGCAGGCCAAGGCGAGAAACGGCGCCATTGCGGGCATGCCCGGAAAGGCGAAGCGCGTCGAAGCGGTGCGGATAAAGCTTGCCGGCAAGATTTCGAAGCGCTACGACGTGTACTACCGCACCCACGTGGCCAACTACGGCTGGCTGGATTGGGCGAAAAACGGCGCCGATGCCGGTTCGACCGGTTTTGCCCTTCGCGTCGAGGCGCTACAGGTCGTTCTGGTGAAGAAGGGCTCCGCTGCGCCGGGCGCAACCGATTGCCCGACGGTGAACGCCCTTCGCCCGACGTTGGACGGCATCGACATTTCCAGCTGGCAGAGCGATATCAACGTGGGATCCGTGCCCGCCGATTTCGTAATCGTGAAGGCGACGGGCGGCATCGGCTATACCAATCCCTATTTCCGCAGCCAGGCCGACGCAACGCTTTCGTCGAACAAGTTGCTGGGGCTGTACCACTACGCACGCGAGCGCGGCTGTTCGGGTTCGGCAGTTGCCGAAGCGGACTACTTCTGCAAGGCGGTGGCGGGCTATGTGGGCAAGGCGGCGCTCGTGTTGGATTGGGAGGCAGACGCGCTGAACCTGGGTCCCGTGTGGGCGAAAAAGTTCCTGGACCGCGTGCACGAGCGGACGGGCGTGCGGCCGCTTCTCTACACTAGCAAGAGCGTAACGCGTTACTACGACTGGACGAGCGTTGCTGCGAACCACAAGCTGTGGGTTGCGCAGTATCCGAACTACGACGCCACCGGCTATCAGAAAGAGCCATGGACGGACGCATACGGCTATGGAGCCTGGAGCGCCCCGACCATCTTCCAGTACACGAGCAGCGGCCGTTTGCCGGGCTACGCTTCGAACCTGGACCTGAACCTGTTCTACGGCAATCGCACGGATTGGCGCAAGTTGGCCCAGGCGTCGTAGGACAAGCGCCGAGCTGCGGGCAGGGAATCTAGCGGCGTTCCAGGGCGCCGCACAGGGCATCGAGCAGCGTGATGGCATAGTGCTGCATCGATCGCGCCTCCCCCGCGTCTTCCCACGTCGTGCCGGGAAGCTCGACCATGATGCGCGGGTTGGTCTTGCGGTAGGCCGCGTTTATCGCCGGCGCCATGCGCAGGGCAAGCGTCTCGTCGGGCGCGAAGCACACGCGGGGAATCCGCTCGGTGGCAGATTGCTCGCCGGGCAGCACCAGGCGCACGAGCAGCATGCTCTCGTCGGGCGGCACCAGGAGCGAATCGGCGCTGACGATCTTCGAAGCGGGGTTGGTGGCAATGGAGAGGTTGGACATGCGCGACGCTACGCCCCGAGTGAAGTCGTCTGTTCCGAACAGGCACAGTGCGTTCTTTTCCAAGACGTCCGAGGCGCGTGCGAACCCCAGGTTCAGCTGCATGGGCACGGGCGGTTTGCCCTCCCACGAATGATGCAGGTTGCGGATGGCCTGGAAGGTGTATGCCCCCACGATGCCGTCGGATGGCAGGCCCATGTTGCGTTGGAACTTGCGCACGCCGTCCTCGGTGAACGCCCCGAAGATGCCGTCCTCGCGCCCCGTGGGGAATCCGAGGGCTCCCAAAGCGCGCTGCAGTTGCAACACGTCGTTGCCGTGGAAATGGGGCATGCGCAGGTACAGCGTGCGGTCGCCGATGTTGTACGATGCGTCCACGAGCGCAGCCCAGGTCTTCGAGTCCACGCCATCGCCATCGCCAAGGCCGTTCTGCTTGCGGAAGGTGCGGATGGCCCCAGCCGTAACCTGGCCGTATTTGCCATCCGCCTCCTGTTCGTCTAGCAGGCCGATTGTAACGAGCCTGCGCTGCACGTCTTCGACGGCGGCGCCGGCATCGCCCGGGGTAATTGTCTCTATCATAGCCATGCGCCCATAGTAGCATGCAGTTCGCTTGCAGATGCGCCTCGCCCCCGTCTTTCCACATGCACAGCGTCCGCGGCTCAAGTATAATCTCGCAGATGTAATGTGCGAGCAAGGGAAGACGCATGATCGATTTCGAAGAACTGCTGAAACCAGAAAACAGGCCGACGACCTTCGAGGAGTATCTGGACCGGTGCGCTGCGGATGTGGGCAGCGCCGTTAATGCGTTCATTCCCAAAGGCAGCCATCCCGACATGGACCGATACCTGTACACTCCGATGCTCGAGTTCAGCCGCAACGGGGGCAAGCGGCATCGTCCGCTCATCTGCTTTGCAGCCTGCATGGCGGTTGGCGGATCGCCCGAGCGCGCCCTGAGCGCCGCAGCGGCCATCGAGCATTTCCACACCGCGGCCCTTATTCACGACGATATTGCCGACGAGGCCGAGCTTCGCCGGGGCGAGCCCTGCCTGCACCTGAGGGAGGGCCTGGGCCTTGCCATCAACATGGGCGATTTGGGCCTGCAGCTGGTAAACGGCACGGTGGTGAAGGACCCCGACCTGGACAACGATACCAAAGTGCGCGTGCTGACCGAGCTCATCGACATGACGCGGCGCACCATAGAGGGCCAGGCGCTCGACATCGGCTGGGCGCGCGACGGCCGCTACGACATAGCCCCCGAGGACTATCTTGTCATGGCCACCTGCAAGACAGCGCACTATTCGGGCGCGGTCCCGCTTGCCATCGGCGCCATCATAGGCGGGGGCACCGAAACCCAGATAGAGGGCTTGCGCAATTACGGCCTGGATACCGGGCTGGCGTTCCAGATTCAAGACGACCTGCTGAACCTTGTCGGCAAGGCGGAATCCACCAAGAAGGGTTTTCGCGACGACATCACCGAAGGCAAGCGGACGCTTGTGGTGGTGCATGCGCTGCAGAACTTGAGCGAGTCCGAACGCTCGCGGCTGATCCAGCTGCTCTCGTCGCACACGAAAGACGCTGCCGATCTGGACGAGGCGGTGGACATCATGCAAAAGTCGGGCAGCATCGACTACGCGCGCAACTATGCCGAGAACCTGACGAGCATCGCAAAGAACCGCCTGATAGATATGATCGAGCCGTCCCCTGCACGCGAGCTGCTCATATCCATGGCCGACTGGTTCGTCAGCCGCCTGAAGTAGCGTACGGCCCGGTTGAGAGACGCGCTATGTCCACGAAAGGCAGCCGGACCCATCCGGCGATTTTTGGATGGCGCATGATTACGCCGGCCTAGATTCCGCAGGCCGCCCTGCTTGGCCTCCCAACTGCATTGTTCCGCGTCGGCAGGCGCGTTCGATTTACGGTTGCTGTGTGCTTGCCCCGCTCTATCTGGGTGGGGCGGCGCTATTGGCCATCTTCTTGGGCGATTGCGGCGTCGCGTTCGTCTCGGTCGATTATCAGCACGTAGAATACCTTGCCGATTCCCTCTATGTCCACGAGCCGGCCGTTGTCGGCAACGTTGCGCACTTTGCCGGTCTTGGTGATGATGCGGTAGTTAATGAAGTCCTTTCCCCCCACGTCGTCCAGGCCTAGTTGTCTTAAGCTTGCCTCGTACACGTGCACGGCATCGTCGGGGTGCACCATGCCCCTGAACGAGCCGCCGCAAAGCTCCATGAAATCGGCCAAGCCGTCGCATTCGAACATCTCCACCAGCTCGTCGTTGGCGAACAGGATTTCCCCATCGCCACCCGCGCGATGGACGATGATAGCCCCGGGAACGTTTTCGGCGATGTCGCGTGGCGTGAATCCCAACTGCGAGCGGTACTGTGTTTCTATTTCGGGCGCATAGCGCCGGTACCCGTGCTTACCCGCCAACTTCACGGAGTACAGGGCGGCATCTGCCAACGTGTAGGCGCTTGCCAAGGTGCCGGCATCGTCGGGAACCCTCGCGTATCCCAGCGACGTGAAAAGCCTGTGGCGAATGCCGTCGTGTTCGCACGAGAGCTCGGCTTGCATGAACTTGCCAAGCAGATCGTCGGCGCAATCGGCGTCCTTCCCTGCCAGGAACACCAGGAACTCGTCGCCGCCGTTGCGGCCCAGGGCGGCTGTGTCGGGAAAGACGCTCTGCATAAGGCGGGCGAGGGATTTCAGCGCCTCGTCGCCCGTGCGGTGCCCATACAGGTCGTTGAGGGTCTTGAAGTTGTCGATGTCCAACAAGGCCAGCACGTAGGGGGCATCGGGGTTCGCGGCAATTTTCTGGGCTATGGCCCGATCTGATCCCAGGCGGTTCGGCAGGCCTGTCAGAGCATCGTGCGAGCTGGACCATTGCAGCTTGTCCACGATTTTGTGATGCGCGATGCGGGAGCCGAGAAACGTGGACACGCTTTCAAGCATCTGCGCTACGTCCATCTCGCCTTTTATGCGGAAGTTATCGATGTTCAGGTATCCCACGAGTTGGCCGTTGGCATAGAACGGCGCCGACAGCAGGCGCTTCACCCCGCGGTTTGCCAACCACCGATGCGCCTTTTCATTGACCTCCAGCAAATCGGCAATATCGTGCAGCATAACGATATGCGATTCTTCCAGGTAGCCCGTCCATTCTGCGAGTTCGTCCGCTCGCCGGTCCTGCCAGTGGTCGATTTCCGGCGCAATGCCCTCCGCGCACCATTCGAAGGTGTTGCGGGTGCGCGTGCCGTCGATTTCGAATATGCAGATGCGGTCGGGATGCACGATGTTTGCCAGCGTTTCCAAGGTGCAGTTCACGGCCGTTGCGAAATCCTGTTCGCGGCCGACCTTGTTCAACATGTTTATAACCCGGGATGTTGCATCGTGTTTCGAGCGCAGTCCGTCGTAGTTGCGTTGCGCATCGTCGGCGATGTCGAAGGCGAACACGCAGCAGTTCAGAACGGGCGAAGGCGCCACGATAAAGCTGAGCCAGAAGCCGGTTTCGGGGCTGAATATGGTGTCGTGCACGGTTTCGCCGAGGGCGACCGCGCGAAAGCAATAGGGATACCATCTGCTGCTGGCGTTTTCGTCTATCTCGAAGAACGAGCGGCCGATTATCGATTCTTGGTCGTAGCCTCCCCATTCGCAATAGGTCTCGTTGGCGAACACGTATTCGGCGTTGATCACCTCGTCGCGCGCCTCGTTCAGGGTTACGTAGAAGACTGCATAGGCGACGGGCAGGTCGCCGTACAAGCCAAGCCCCGCTCCGAACGTCGTGGGCTCTGCTGCAACGAGATAGGCGTCGGCCTTTTCCGTAGAGACCAGCTTCTTCACGCGGTAATGCATTCCCGTTCCATATTCCAGGTGGCTTGCTATCTGCTCCCAGCCGTCGGATTGCGAGCAGCGCTCGATGGCGTTCAGGAATTCGTCGTCTAGCTCCCTTTCGAGCGGAATGGCCTTCAGGGTCGAGAAATCGGCGGAAACGAAGCCGACTTTTTCCAGGAATCGCCGATACACGTCGTTTGCGCGCAGTATGCGCCACGAACCCTCGCGGCATTCCAGTATGCCTGCTGGATATTCTTGTCGTACCGCATCGGGGGTGTATCCATCGAAGTTTCCCGTCGCTATTTCCGAGAGGCTCACGCGGTTGATGGCTTTCCAGTACGGGTTTTCGTGCAGCGATTCGCGCCTGATGCCGACGTTGTTCTTGAAACGGTCCATAACGCTTTCCAGACTCTGCGGCTTCGAATACAGATAGCCCTGCTGCAATCCGCACCCAACCGCTTCCAGGAACACGGCCTGGTCCTCGGTTTCAACGCCTTCGGCGAGTACGCCCATGCCCAGCTTCTTGGCAATTTGCACGACGCCGGCGATAACATCGCGGGCGCGAGCGTTGTCCGTCCGGCGGACGAAATCCATGTCCAGCTTTATCAGGTCGAAGTCGAACTCCTCGAGGATGTTCAAGGACGAGAACCCGCTGCCGAAATCGTCCATCCACACATCGAACCCCGCTTGGTGAAGGGCCTCCAGCTGCCTTTTCAGTTGCTGCGGATTTCGGCTGGCGGTGGATTCCGTGAACTCCACGCTTATAAGCGCTCGCGGCACGCCCGCCGCGTCTGCCCTGCGGGCAAGCTCGTCTGCAATGTCGAACTGGTCGAGGTCTAGCTGGGAAAAATTCACCGATACTGGCACTTCGTCCACGCCGTTGCGGTGCTTTTCGGCCATATCGGCCAACACGCAGTCCAACATGTGCAAGTCGACTTTGTGAATGAGCCCCGATTCCTCCAATACTGGGATGAACTGCGCTGGGGACAACGTGCCGTACGTGGGGTCTATCCAGCGGGCGAGCGCCTCTTCGCCGCATAGGTCCCCGGTTGCAGAGCGCACGATGGCCTGGTAGTAGGGGCGCAGCCACTTGTTGGCTATGGCCTGCTCCAGGTATTCCAGCACATATATCCGCATTTGCTCGTCTTTGCGCATGTCGCTGTTGAACCAGACCAGATGCGATCGCCAGGTCTTTCTGTCCAAATCGCACGCCATCTTGGCGCGGTCTATGGCCACTTGCACTATGTCGTCCCCCGGCTCGCACACGTATGCACCTGCGCGTATGGGCAGCGTTACGTGACCGCCTGAATGTTCGAAGTCGGCGAACAGCCTGTTCATCCGCTCTTCCAGGCCATATTCCGATGCATACACATAGAAGTGGTCCTCGCCGAACCGCGAGCATGCCTCGCCACCGAAATGCGCGCGTAGGGTGTTCGCGAACAGGCGCAGCAGCTCGTCTCCTTGGTCGCGTCCGTACTGGGCGTTGTATGCTTTGAGCCCGATGAGGTCGAGCGCCATGATGGTCGGTTTTTCCCCGCGCGAAACGATGACCTGCGCACCCAGCTTCGCTGTTTGCACGAAGCGCTCCATGTCGGGTAGCCCGGTCAGCCAGTCCACCGAGCCTCCCTTTTCCACCTTGTTGACGAAGGCGTGGAGCACCGGCCGATTCTCGTCGTTGCTTGCGCAGGGGGCATCGGCCGGGTTCTCCACGATGCGCCCGTAGTCCTCGATGCTTATCGTCTTGCCTGTCTTGGTCCGGATGCGGTAGTAGATGTGCCGCACGCCTCCGTTCGATTCCGTTTGTCCCTGGATGCTGTCCTCCACGGCATCCAGGTCTTCTTCGTGCACGATGCCGCGGAAGTTTCCGTTCGTAAGCTGCAGGAACTCTTTCACCGAATCGCACTCGAACAGGTTTAACACGTATTGGTTGGCATGGATTATTTCTTGGTCGCCATCGGCGAAGTACACGATTATGCCACTGGGTGCATGATCGGTGTCCATGTGCAGGCGGTCCTTGTAGCTGCGAAAGAGAACAGGGTCCATCACAGGCCTCCGCTTCCCACCCCCGAAATGTTTGCAGAGCCTGAAGCGTACGTGATGGCTTACAATATGGCAACGTCGTACATGTTAAAGTAACAAAGACGCGCATAAAATGGTCCATCTGGCCCAAGTGGGCAAGACGGCTCGAAAGGCCTCTGCGCCGTTTCCCGCCCCGCGCGCCGGCCGGCGTGCGGGCAATAACCCTTGTTGTTGCGAACGGAGGGCTCATCCAGAGCGCTTTGCGGTAATCGCCACGGCCCGTGATACAATAACAGGTCATATCTCTAGCCCTGGAAGGAGGAGCGCGCATGGCGTACAAGGACGTAATCGAGCAGGCATCGACGACGGCCGCCCACGAACACGGTTTCGGCGCGGCGCAGGGCAAGACGCCCGCCGAGCGATTTGCCTATCTGCAGGACATGTGCAGCACCTACCTTGGCGAGGACGAGGAGAACATGCTGGCCGAGGCGTTCGCCTTCGCCGACGCCGCGCACGCGGGCCAGAAGCGCAAGAGCGGCGAGCCGTTCATCGCGCATCCCGTGGAGGTGGCCATCATCCTGGCCAGCCTTCACATGGATGCGGAGACTATTGCCGCGGCCCTGCTGCATGACACTATCGAGGACACCGACGTATCGCGCGAGGACGTGGTCGAGCGATTCGGCGACGACGTGGCCAACTTGGTGGAAGGCGTTACCAAGATTACCAAGATAGAGGTGGGCACCCTTTCCGACGAGCAGGCCGCGACCATCCGCAAGATGCTGGTTGCCATGAACAAGGACATCCGCGTCA
>DMNP01000402.1:2495-2693 GCA_003452695.1 Eggerthellaceae bacterium | reverse complement strand
TCTTCTTGTAGATGAACGCAAACGATATGGCCGAGAACACGACCAGGTACGCCAGCAGCACGGCCACGCCCCACCAGTTCGGATCGAGCCCCTGCGCTATGGCGCGCACCATGTCGGAAGTCTGCGACAGCGGCAGCGCCGCCACGAACTCCTTTATGCCATGGGGCATCTGGTCGGTGGAGAAGAACGTGTTGCACA
>DMNP01000402.1:0-2401 GCA_003452695.1 Eggerthellaceae bacterium | reverse complement strand
GCGTCGGTATAGCTCTTGGCCAGGAACGAGAGCGTTACGGCAATGGTCGCGAACACGGTGCCGTTCAGGAACAGCACGAGGAACGACCGCCAATCGAACACGAGCGAGGTCCGGATGGGCGATATGAGCAGCAGGATGACGAGCGCCGCGTACATGCCGCGCAGCGCGCCGCCCACGATCTGGCCCACGATGAACTGCCACAGCGGCGTCGGCGACACCATTACCTGGTCGAGCGCCTTCTCGTACAGGCGCTGCACGCTCATGTTCTGCGACACGGCGCTGAAGCTGCCCGTCATCGTGACCATGGCCACGATGCCCGGGATGAGGAAGTTCAGGTACGGCTCGCCGTGCGACGTGGTCTGGATGCCCAGCCCGAACACGAGCAGGTACATGAGCGGCGATATCATGGCCGCGACCGTAATCTTGTAGAAGTCGCGCTTGAACTCCGCCCATTTTTCCCAAAGTACGGTGATTATTCCCATGGTCTTGTCGCGTCTTTTCCGTTTCCCGCTTTCCCGGCGCCAGCGCGAATCGCCGCGCTGCTCGCGCCCCGTCTCCTTGGCCGCAGCAGCGGCCTCAGCCCTTCGTCAGCCGGTGCCCGATGCGCTCCACGAACACGTCTTCGAGCGTGGTTGCGCGCAGCACCGCGTCTTCGGGCAGCGTCTGCAGCCGTTCGATGGCCGCCTCGCGCGTGGGATGGTAGCTGCTGTGCAGCTTGCCGTCCTCCAGGTTGTCCACGGCGAAGGGGCCCAGCTGGTCGATAAGGGCGAGCGGCGCGTCCACCACGTCCAGCTTTCCCCCGTCGATGAAGGCCACGCGGTTGCAGAGCGCCTGCGCCTCGTCGATGTAGTGGGTGGTCAGCAGGATGGTCAGGTTGCGGTCCTTCAGGCTGCGCAGCAAATCCCACATCTGCCGGCGCGCCAGCGCGTCCATGCCGGCTGTCGGCTCGTCCAGCAGCAGGATTTCGGGATCGACCATCAGCGCGCGACAGATCATCAGCTTGCGCTTCATGCCGCCCGACAGGTGGCGCACCGTGCGGTGCCCGAAATCCGACAGGCCCGCGAACTCGAACAGCTCGGCGGTCTTGGCCCGGATGTCCTTCTTGCGCATGTAGTACAGCCGCCCCTGGTATTCCATGACCTCGTTCATGGTCATGTCCTGGCGCATGGAGTACTCCTGGGTGACCACCGACAGCTTGCGCTTCTCGGCAGACGCCTTGCGGTTCAGCAGGTTGCCGTCGATGCGGATCTCGCCCGCGGTGGGCAGCAGCACCGTCGACATCATCGAAATGGTCGTGGTCTTGCCCGCCCCGTTGGGACCGAGCAACCCCATGAACTCGTTCGTTTCGATGGTCAGGTTCAGGTTGTCGACGGCCGTGAAGTCGCCGAACCGCTTGGTCAAATTCCGAATTTCTATCATGGCCAGCTACCAGCGCGCGAAAGGACTCGCGGCCCCTATGCGTCCGCCCCGTCCTTCACGATGACGACCGAGAAATAGTCGGTGTCGTCCTCGATATCGGCGAAGCGCTCGAACACCTTCTCGTCGGGCAGGCCGCAGTTCGCGACCATGCTGGCATGGTCCAGCTGCCCGCGCTGGGCAAGCTTGTCCCGCAGCTCGTGCACCGCCTTGCCGGATTTCATGAACACCTTGTTGGCGGGCACGTCCAGAATCTCGTCCACGTCGGCCGCCATGACCGGCGCCACCAGCAGGCGCTCCGGGCCCTCGCACAGCGCCATGCCCAGCTTGGCCGCCACGGCGCTGAACGACGTTACCCCCGGCACGATTTCGGCCTCGTAGCCGCGCGCGACCACGATGTCGTGCACGTAGATGTAGGTGGAATAGATGGCGATGTCGCCCAGGCACAGGTACGCCACCGTCTTGCCCTGGTCCAGAAGGTCGCAGAGCTTGCCCGCGATGTCCTCGTATGCGGCGATGGCGACCGAACGCTCCTTGGTCATGGGCGTCGGGCAGTCCAACAGCTCCTTGTCCTTCAGGTATTCCTCGGCTATCGCGTAGGCCGTCTGGCGCTTGTGCCCGATGTTCGGCACGGCCACGACGTCGGCCTCGCAGATGGTGCGGATCGCCTTCAGCGTAAGCAGCTCGGGATCTCCCGGGCCGACGCTGACGCCATAAAGTTTACTTGACATTACTTTTGGCCTTTCATCTGGGATTTACCGTGATATTCTACCCGTGTGAACGCGCTGTGCGAGACGCGCGAACAATCTTCGCAAACCCCCGACAGAATAGACGGCGAATAGACGGCTATGAAACTCAATCGGAAGTCGTTGGCAGCGCTCGGGCCAGCCGGAGGGGCGGGGAGAGGGGATTCGGGCTTGGCTTCGGCTTTGCTTTAATATATATCAGGAATTGTGCCTGCAGAATCGCCCTCACCCCTCTCCCC
>DMNP01000345.1 GCA_003452695.1 Eggerthellaceae bacterium | reverse complement strand
CCATGATGAGGTTCATGCCACCGATTCCCGAAAGAAGCGTCGAGACGATCCAGGTCATGACCCCTGTGCTGCTCATTGCGCCGATGAGCACGCCTACCGAGCCGATGGTAAACGACAAGTCCCAATTGATGCGGTTGGCAGTGTCTTTCCATTCCAAGACGCCAATACCTGGTAGAAACATGGCGACCATGCCGAAAATAGCGACGATGGTGACGTTGAATGCCGGCACCCATGTGCCTAGGAGCCAGCACACGATCATTGCCCCGATAATCGCCAGCGTTCGCTTTTCAACGTTGGTCAGCTTGTTGCCCACTTCGGACAAACGCCGTTCGAGGTCGGCAATGGCTTCGTCGCCGATTGCTTCAGGCTTGAACACCCGCGTAAGCCAAAAACTGGCGATAAGGATGGTGAACAGGCCAATGGGCGCAAATAGGCCCACCCATTGCAAGAACGTGATGTCGATTCCCGCCTCGCTTTGCAACAAGCCGATGATCAGCGCGTTGCCCGGCGTGCCCGCCGGTGTCATCAGACCGCCGATACCCGCCGTTGCGGGAATGCCGATCATGAGGCACTTGCCAAGGTTTGACGAGCCGGGTTGGGTGTTGTTCGCATCAAGCAGGCCATGCGCGATGCCGAGGAATATGATGCAGGTCGCCAGGTTGGACATGAACGCAGATACGATGCCGCATGCGAACATCATGGCTATGACCAGCGCAGCAGGATTTGATTTGGTTCGACTGGTGAGCGCATGACATATGCGCAACGGTATCGTCGTGTTCTCAAGCGCGATCGATACCGCAAAGGTGGCAATCGCGAAGAAGAACGCTGTGCCGCCGAATTGCAGGAACACATCGTTGAGCGTCATGACGCCGAGCAGGGGCATGATCGCCATCATGCCGAAGGCGGACACCGACATCGGCATCGAGTTGCAAATCCAAAGAGCAAGTGCGCCTCCGAACACGCCCAGCGACATGAGGCCCTCGCGCGTTGTGCCCTCTGGAATCGGGACGACCGCGCTGATGACGATAAGCAGCACGGCGATAACGACGCCTATCACTCTCTTCTTGAAAGTGGCTTCCATATCTCTCTCCTTCAGTTTAGAGCGCGAACAGGAGACGGAGGTTTGTTCGCGAAAACTCGAATTCCCGTACATCAAATGGGAACGGCGTGAACAAGTCTCCGTTCCCTGTTCACGCCGCAACCTGGACGAATATGCGCGTTATGCTCTCTTTGCCTCGTCGACGCATGCCTTCGACATCATCTGCACGTTTTCCAGCTTTGCGTTCACGGGGATGTCGCAGCCGGAGCACAGGATGAATCCAGTGGGGCCGATGTCGCGAATGAGCGACACGCAGTAGTCGTAGACTTTCTCGGCAGAGCTGAAGGCGAGCATCTCGGCGGGGACGTCGCCCATGATGCAGATCTTGTCGCCTACGACCTCCTTGGCATGACGGATGTTGGTCTTCCCGTCAAGGCACATGACCAGTTTCTTTTCGGGGAATTGCAGGAAATGCTCCATGCCTTTGTCCCAGTTGGAATCCAAGTGCGTCATGGGAACGACGTCGTATTGGATGCACAAGTCGACCATTTCGGCGAAGTACGGCCAGGCGAACGTGTCGAACATCTCGGGATTCAGGATGCCCGGACCGCCGCGCCAGCCGCCCACCCACACGCCGAACGGGCGCGTCTCGGGGTTGGCGAAGCGCTTCTCGTAGCGGTTCAGGTTGAACTCCTGCACGACGGCGAACACCTCGAGCAACTTGTCGGGAATCTCCATGATATCGTCCATGAGGAACGCCTCGAGCGAGCGACCGCCGCACAGCATCTCGAACGGGGTAAGGAGCGAGCCGTCCTTGACTACGGGAAAGCCCGCCTCTTCGAATCTCTGAACCGCCGTTGAGCCGTACGCGGCGAACGGCGCCAACCGCTTCATGGGGTCGTTCAACTTATTCTTCATGAAATCCTGGTACCAGGGCTCGAAGCCGCCTTCAAGAATGATGTCGTAGTCGTCCTGGCTCATGAGTTCCGCCTCGGCCACCTGCCACAACTCGTCATCGGGCAGGTCTTCGCCGGGGACCTTGATGTTGGAGAGCCAGATAACCGGCAGCCCGAACGGAATGGACGTTGGAGCCTGGATGCCGTCGACCTCCCCCATCATCCTCGCGCATTCGATGTTGCAATCGACGTTCTTCACCGGATCGGAAATGAAATCGCTGATAAGCGTGTTGGTGAATGTCGCGGCAACGGCCGCTGCTCCGGAAACGAGGGGCGTTTTGTCCACTGGCTCGAGCGCAATCGCGCCTTTAACGCGTTCCCATCTTTCCTCAAGAACTCCCATGTTATGACACCTCTCATCTACTAATTCGCACATATTGGCAGTGATTTCGATTTCGGGCAGCGCGGAATACTCGTAAAGCCCAGCGTTCTACGGCATTCTTCCGAAAAGCCAGGTAAAACCGCACTCGTCTGCAACCCGGGAATGCGACGAGTACGTTATCGTGCCTTGAATATACTGGTTGGGAGTAAGGGATTAACTAGGTAGATTGATACACGGAGCCAAATGTTTTTGTGCAGATTTGGAGAAAGAAGGCCGCGCCGAACGCTTCTCATTCAGCTTGGGATTCAGGTTGGCTCGGAGCGTCCAGGATGGCGAAGGATAGCAGAAGGTAGTTGAGCTTGGCCTCGTCATGGGTGGCGCTGGCCTCGTCGACCAGGGCCAAATCAGTGATTTCTCGCATTTTCCCCAAACGGTACAGCAAGCTGTTCCTGTGTATCCCCAGGTATCGCGCCGCGTCGGAGAGGTGGAAGTTGGACAGCACGTACGCGCGCAGTGTCGGGTAGTAACAGGTGCCGTGTTGCTCGTCGTGCGACTTGATCGAGGCCAGCTCGTGTGCGGCATACGTCGCCAACAGCCGGCTGTCAGCAAGCGTCGCCATGATCTGCTCCATTCCGTGGTCCTCTGCGCGTGAGAAGGCCGTCCCCGCGAGCTTGCAGTGCCCCAGCTCGTTTCTCGCTTGCTGGAAATAGGCGCGGGACCGCCTGAGGTCCTCGAACGCGAAGCTTATGCCGCATGCGAAATCCGTTCCGGCAACGGCTTCGATGTTGTTCAAGATAGATGCTGCGCCCACGTGTTGCTCGTTTTCGAGCACGACGAGCTGCTCGTCGAGCGCGAACGGGACGGCCAGGGGATACTGGGACGAAATGGCGCTGCAGAGCTGGGAAAGGAGGACGGGCTCTCGTTCTCCGCGTTCTTCGAAGACGTAGACTCGGTATGTGTCGTCGATGCTCCAGCGCAGGGCTCTCAAGGACAACGATATCTCCTCATCGGCGAAGACGCCTTGGGAGAGGAGCGCGGAAAACGGCTCGACGAGCCGGGAGGTGGGGCTGTATTGCGAGTAGAAGGCCTCCATGTGCCTTGTCATGTATTTGGCGAGCACGTTGACGATGCGCTCGGTACCCTTGTCGAACGGCTTGGAGAAGCCAAACAACACCAGATGCCCTGCCATATAGCCGTTGGGGTACAGGCTGCAGTGCATGTACTGGTGGCTGCCCATTCGCGAATCGCGCTTCTTGGGGAACGTGTCCTTCCACACGTCGGGGAGGTTGATGGAGTCGCGCAGCGTCCTCATGCGGTCCGAGGTGATGCCCCCGTTGTCGAGTATTTCTGCCCAATGCCAGTGAATCTCCCTAGGGTAATCGTCAGAAATCGCGTAGGCGTGCCCGTCGGGCGCGTATACGAAGCAGGGTGCCTTCAGGATGTCCTTGCTGCAATCGAGCATCTTCTGCAACCCGCGGTCGTGGTCCACTAGCATTGCCAGTTCGTTTTCCCAGAAGCGGAAGCGTTCTATGATCGTGCAGATTTCGTCGAAGACGTTCTCGGTGCCGACGCCGCGCACCAAGATCATGTCGCTCCTATGCACGATGATCGTGTCTTCTTCCTCCGCTTCGAAGTAGTTGTTCGCCGCTCCGGCGTAGACGGTGTGCTCGTCGAGGTACGACGAGGCTATGAGTCGCGCCTTCTCGATGGTGGCGCTTCCCGTTTGCGACATGGGAGTGATGTTGTCGTATGGAAGTGCGACGAGTATGTCCCACATGCTCAGCTTCAAGCGGTCATCCTTCGGTGAGGTAGTGCGAATTCGCTTCTGGCCCCATTGTCTCGGCGTGGCACCTGCGAGACGTTGGCGAACTTCTATTTATAGTAAAGCCAATCCAACCCGAACTGCACGCTCCTTCACGTTTCGCCAAGCGGTTATTCCAAAGCGTCATTGCTCCTGCGATGAGCATAATGTTTTGGGCAAACTTCATTCGGTATTATCAACTGATCATTCCAAACAATGCGCCCCGCTCAAAGCGGCATGTTCCCATAATGAAGATATGCCTTGATTGGCTCGTTTTTGTTCCAGGCGTCTTGCCACATTGCAGTCAAACCAAAGCCGCGATAATCGGGCGTTTCGCATGACGTTTGGGGTCAATCAGCATCCAATGAGCGTGCACTTCAAGGCTGCGTAGGTAAGCATGCGCTTGAGAGAGAGGGGAAGCGATGTGCGATCAGAAGCGGTTTCGCGTCGAAGAAGATGGTGTGCTGAAAGTCCGCACCTGTGCCTGGTC
>DMNP01000106.1 GCA_003452695.1 Eggerthellaceae bacterium | reverse complement strand
GGCCGCGGCGGTTCGGCAAGACGCTGAATCTGTCCATGCTGCAATGCTTCTTCTCGAAGAAATACGCCGGCCGCGGCGAAGAGCTGTTCGGCGGGCTGGAAATCTGGGCCGACGAGCGCTTCCGCTCGCTGCAGGGCACGCTGCCGGTGGTCTCGCTCACCTTTTCCGACTGCAAGGGCGGCGACTGGCCCACGGCCCGCGCGCAGATGTGTCGCGCCCTGGCAGGTGCGTGCAGCGCGCACCGCCATCTGATGGATTCTGCAGATGTCGATAGCGGCGTACGGGCCTTCCTCGCGCGCGTGTCCGACCAGATGGACGACGCCACGGCCACGGGCTGTCTCGCGCAGTTGTGCATCGCGCTGGAAGCCCACCATGGCACGCGCCCCATCGTGCTTCTCGACGAGTACGACACCCCCATGCAGGAGGCCTGGGCCGGCGGCTGGTGGGACGAGGCCGTGTCCTTCCAGCGCTCGCTGTTCAACGCCACCTTCAAGGCCTGCCCCTCGCTCGGGCGCGGGCTGATAACGGGGGTGACGCGCGTCAGCCGCGAATCGATATTCAGCGATTTGAACAATCTGGCGGTCGTCACCACCACGACGGACGCCTACGAGACCGCCTTCGGATTCACCGAAGACGAGGTCTTTGCCGCCATGGACGAGATGGGGCTTGCCGGAAACCGCGACGAGGTGCGCGAGTGGTACGACGGCTTTCGCTTCGGCGAGGTGGACCACGTGTACAACCCCTGGTCGGTCACTAACTACCTGAAGCGCGGACGGTTGGCTCCCTACTGGGCGAACAGCTCCGGCAACGCGCTGGTCTCGCAGGCCGTGCGCACCGATGCTTCCATCCAGGCCGACTTCGAGCAGCTGCTAGCGGGCGGCAGCGTCACCAAGACCTTCGACGAGCAGGTGGTCTTCGGCGAGATAGGCCGCGTGCCCAACGCCGTGTGGTCGCTGCTGGTGGCAAGCGGCTACCTGAAAGTCCTCGGGGCCGAGTTCTGCGGCGACACGACCGCCGAGCTGGCCGTGACCAACCGCGAGGTGCGCCACATGTTCGACAAGATGGTGCGCGCCTGGTTCGACGACGGCGCAGCTGCGTACTCCGAGTTCTGTCGCTGCCTGTTGGCGGGCGATCTCGAGGGCGCGAACGCCTACCTGCTCGACGTGCTGGAGGGCTGCGTCTCGCATTTCGACGCCGGCGGGGGCCGCGGCGCATCGGCGCCCGAGAACTTCTACCACGGCTTGGTGCTGGGCCTGCTCGTGGAGCTGCGCGGCCGCTACGAGGTAACCAGCAATCGCGAGAGCGGCTATGGGCGCTACGACGTTATGCTCTGTCCCCTGGCCTCGGATGACCCCGCCTTCGCCATCGAGTTCAAGGTGGCCAACGCTCGCCGCGGCGAGACCATCGAAGAAGCCCTTGCCGCCGCCAAGGCTCAGATTGCCGAGCGCGCCTACGCTCGCCAGCTGGTCGAGCGCGGCATATCGCCCGACCGCATCCGCGAAGTGGGCTTCGCATTCTCGGGCAAGGACGTGCTCATCGGCTAGATGGGCGGGGCTGGCCGGGTTTTCCCGCCGCGCTCGGCGCTTTCGCGCAGCGATATCATGCGGTCGTATTGCGCGTACAGCTTCTGGGTCTCGTTTTCCAGGAAGTAGTAGTGCACGATGTAGGGCACGAGCAGCACCAGCAACAGCACGGCCAGCGCTGCTGCCAGGACTTGCACAGAGCCTGCGGGTGCCAGCATCGCCGCAATGGCGCTTGCCAGCTCCATCAGCGCGAACGCCAGCGTTACCAGCAGGTGGATAAGCCGTTCGTGCTGGAAGAACGCCGTCTGCGCCAGATGCTCTTCGATGGCCGCATCCCAATCTGTGCCCGGCGCGTCGGCGTCCAGCAACGCGTCGATGCGCTTGCGGTATTCCATCAGCCTCTTTCGCACGTCCCGCCTTTCGCCCATGTCGCATTCCACAGTGGCAGTGTATCATTCGGCAAAGCGCACGGCATGAAGGACAGGGTGGCTCTGAAGCGCGCGCCCATTTGCATGCCTGATTGCGCGGCGGTGGCTGCAGCCTCCCCTGAGACTGCGTATCTGTGGCGTCTTTGCAAGTTGGGACATGTGGCCCAAAAATTCGACCGCGCGTGCACGCTCCGGCTAGCGTTCGAGTTGCCCGCAACATCTTGTGACATGGCAAAACGCTTCTACAAGATTTGCAAAAATGATATATTTAGTCGCTGAATTACGTAACGCAAACGTTAACGTCAGAAGCGCCAAACGGCCCGTTTCAGCGTTTATTTTGAAACTCGGTTGGAGTAGAATTCGAAACAAGACAGAGGGCGGGAAAAGAAATCGCCTTCTACGACTGAAGGAGGCTTCTATGCTAGACATGCTCAAGGAGCGCAAAGCCGCGCTCGAAGCCCAAGGCCAAAAGGGCTTCACCCTGATGGAGATGCTCATCGTCATCGCCATCATCGCGATCCTCATCGCCATCGCCATCCCGATTTTCACAAGCCAGCTCGAGAATGCCCGCGACGCAACGTCGATTGCAAACATTCGCTCGGCATATGCTGAGGCGCAGACGGTTTACATCACAAAACAGAATGACGGAACGCACGCAGTGTACGATGCAGATGCTGATACCGTCACCGTTGATGGGGTGAGGATCGAATCCCAGCAAGCGAATAACTGGAGTGGGGTAGCTACTGAGCTTCCGTTTGAAGTTGAAGACGGTGGTACCCCCGGTAGCGCTACGGTCGTGTTCACTTATAGCAATGGGGCGTTGAGCTCTGTGACTTACACACTCTCGTAGTAGTACGCAGCTTTATTTGGCGTAACGATGGGGCGGGCACCGTAATGTCTGCCCCATTTTGCTAAGTTAAGAATGGTTGGGGGCGTGTGTCAGGGGGATGCTTCTCTTGACACACTCGCGCTTTTGGCGAAGGAAGCACCCCTGGTAATGGGGCTGTGAAAAATGAGTCGGGAGAAACGTTCTCCCGACTCATTGTCGAGAAGGGCGAGGGTCGCATGGACCTCGCCCTTCAATCATGCTGTCATGCGAATGTGCCCAACATGTTCCATTACCCCTCAGGCAATGGAACATTGCTCATATCTCCATTGCGTGCAAACACCTACGAGGTCGGTCGTTGCGCTCGCAGCGCTTTTGGCTGCCTCTCGGGGTGCCAACGAGGTTTGGGCGCTATCGTGAAAAGATGCAATCATTGGTATAATTGGTTCTAAAAAGATGCAAACATCAGCATAAAATATCCTTGAAAAGTTGCATTTGAAGGAGGACGCCGTGCTCAGAAGGAAGATGACCGATTTTCTCACCCGATGGAAGAAATCGCATAAAAAGAAGTGCCTCCTCGTTAACGGGGCGCGCCAGGTGGGGAAGTCCTTCATCGTCGACCGCTTCGGCGAGGAGGCTTACGAGAGCTACGTGAAGCTCGACTTCGTCGAGCATCCCGAGTACCGGGCCGTCTTCGACGGACCGCTCTCGGCGGAAAGCGTGCTCTCGCGCATTACGCTGATCGTCCCCGGGGCGCATATCGTGCCCGGCAAGACGCTTTTGTTCTTCGACGAGATACAGGAATGTCCGGCGGCGCGCGCCTCGTTCAAATACCTCGCGCAAGATGGCAGGTGCGACGTCGTCGGATCCGGGTCCTTGCTCGGCGTAAGATTCCGCGAGCTTGATGATACGCCCTCTCTGCCCGTGGGCTACGAGGAACAGGTGACGATGCGCCCCCTCGATTTCGAGGAGTTCCTCTGGGCACGAGGCTACGACGACGAAGCGCTCGATTCGCTGAAGTCCCATCTGAGCACCCTCGAGCCGATTCCCCAGGCGGTGCACGACATGATGATGCGACTCCTGAGGGAATACCTTGCGGTGGGCGGCATGCCCGCCGTGGTCGAGGCCTTCTCGAACGGGTGGGATTACGGCGCCGCCCACGAGGAGCAGCTGGCCATCCATGCGCTCTACCTCGACGACATAGCGCGCTACGCCTCTTCCGCACAGCGCGTCAAAGCTCGCTCGTGCTATCTGTCGCTTCCGCGGCAGCTCGCCAAAGAGAACACCAAGTTCCAGTACGCAGTCGTCGAGAAGCGCGGGAGCGCGCGGAAATTCGACAGGGCGGTCGATTGGGTGGTCGGATCGGAAATGGCCTTGCGCTGCCAAGCCGTCTCCACGCTCGATTTTCCGCTCGCAGCCTACGAAGACGGGAGCCGCTTCAGGCTCTACGCGAACGACACCGGGCTGCTCATGGCGATGTACGATTTCAGCATGAAGGCTGCAGTCGTGGACAACACCCTGAAAGGGCCGATGAAAGGCGGGCTCTACGAGAACCTGGTCGCATGCATGCTCGCCGCCAACGGCGACCCGCTGCGCTACTGGATGTCGAAAAGCGGCAACCACGAGATCGAGTTTCTGCTCGAGCGCGGCGGTGCGGTCGAGCCCGTCGAGGTTAAAGCCTCTCGCGGCTCCACCGCATCCCTAGACAACGTGCTCGGGCGGGAGGGCGTAGTCGTCGGCTACAAGCTCATCGACGGCAACGTGGGCCGCCATGGCAAGAAGGTGACGCTGCCGCTTTACCTCGCGATGTTGCCCCTGCCATAAAGCTACCATGACGTGGGCGGGTGTCCGCGCGTATATAATGGACATATCGGCCCAGCCGTACGATTCGAGCTGCATCCCGACACGCATCGAACGCGGTCGTGCAGACCCTGAGGGCGAAGGCAACAGGATTTACCTGCCGCTGCGCATGGCGCACCTCGTGTGAGCCAAACCGCTCCACCTCGAGCATGATGGCCCCGGCCGCCGCCTTGTACGGGGCGCAGCAGGCGGCGGTCGACGGGTTCGACGAGCGCGCGAGCGCCGCCGAGCGGCCTGCCGCTCTCGAACGCCGTTGCCCGCGCTCGCCCGGTTTCGGCGAACCGCGCATTTCGCGCGATCTCATGCATTTTGCGCTCAGGATTGCATGAGATTGCACATTATGCGCGGTTTCGCTCGGCCCCTGCCGTGTGTGTCAGGGGGACGTTTCTCTTGACATATGTGCGCTAGAGAATGGGCTGGTCGAAGGCGTATAGGGCTTCGTTAATCTGGAAGATGTCGTAGTTGCCCGTGCGGATGAAGTATTCCACGATAACGTCTGCCTTGCTGCTGCGGGAAAGCGCGAAACCGGCCCGGCCGAGCAGCGCGCGGGTCTCTTCCAAATCCAGCCCGAGCGCCACGGCCAGGGCCAGGGCGGTTTTCTTGGTGGGGCGGTACGATGCGTTCGAGCGAATCTTGCTGAACAGCTGGCGGCTCATGTTCGCGCGCTTGTACACCTGCGCGTCGCTCATCCCCCGCTCGTCGATAAGCGCAAGCAACGTCGTGGAAAACGGGGCGTCCAGGTTGTCCAGCAGGTCTTCCAGGCGTGGTGTGCCCCGCATGCTCGCCGTACCGACCGGCTCCAGCGCGCCTGTGGCACCCGGAGCGACCAGCGCGCCCGCCGAACCCATCGCGCGCTCGGCGCTCTGTACGCCATCCGAAGTGGGGGAACTCGGTGAAGCGGCCGGGGCTGGGGCGACAATAGAGGGCTCAGCCGACGCTTCCTCCAATGCCGCATCGAGCATGGCCGCATCGATGGAGTCCGCCTCGCTTGCAATTTCGTCGGGCGCTGCTTGGGGCGCGAGCAGCACGGCCGATGCGCTGCCGTCTGCGATTGCGCCTTCTGCGACGCCTTCCCCGTCGCGCGATTCGTCTCGCCGCGGCCGCGAACGCTCCAGCGCCTCGCCGAAACGCGCGAAGAGGCCCCGCCGCTCCTTTGGCTGCCGAGCTTCCGGGGCTGCCGCATCCATCGCGCCCATCGCGCCCATCGCGTCTATCGCGTCTATTGCGTCTATTGCGCCCGCCTGCAGACGGGGCGATTCTCCGCCCGCGTCCTCAGATTCGAAACGCGGGCCGGAAAATGCAGGGCCAGGTGCCTGCGCATCGAAGATGATGCTCTCCTGCGGCACGTTCCATGCGGCGCTGTCGGCCACGTAGTGATCGTCTATGTACTCCGCTATGTCCAGATAGGCCGCTATGCCGGCGGCAACGGATTCGCGGCTGTACAACACGAGGCGCACGTTCATGCTGTCGTGCCTGTTCAAAAACGCGCGGATGGCTTCGCGGGCAACGGCAAGCGAAACGTCCGACGGGAAACCATACGTGCCTGCCGATATAAGCGGAAGGGCAACGGAACGGGCGCCTTCCGCGAAGGCACATTCCAGGGCCGCATCGTAGGTCTCGCGCAAGGTGTCGGCCTCGCCGCGATGACCCCCGTGCCACGTAGGTCCGACGGCATGCACCACGACCCGGGCATCCAGGTTGAACGCAGGCGTTGCCACGGCCGAACCGCACGGGCAGTGCCCGATGGCGTCGCATGCCGCCTGCAGCTGTTGCAGGCCGGCCGCCCGGGCGACGGTCATTCCCACGCCGCCGGTAATCTGAAGCCATTCGTTCGCGGCCACGACGATGGCGTCGGCCGAAACCGCAGACAAGTCGTTTCTTTCTATCGTGAGCGGCACGCTGTGCTCCTTGTCGCGCTCTCTCTTGCGCGCCCGCCAAGCGGCGCGGGTGCTGGCGGGCTTTGGTTGCGGCTAGCCCGCAAGGCATGCATCCAGACGCGCCTCGATGGCGGCGCGGTCCATGTCCTTCCCGATGAACACCAGGCGTATCAGGCGGTCGCCGCATTCGGGGCTCCACCGCGCGGCAACGCCGGGGTTCTGCTGCAAGATGCGCTGCTGGTCTTCCTCGGGCAACGATGCCACGAACGGCCCGTTGTCGGTGAACGAGCGCTGGGCGCCCGCCTGTTCTAGGATGAAGCAGGTATCGGGATCTTGGTCGACCCATGCGAAGCCCTTCGTGCGAATGACCGAGTCGGGCCAGTTCGTGGCGAAGTCCGAGAACGCCTGTACGCTGAAGGGGCGCCGACGTTCGTACACGAACGTGGAAATGCCATATTCCAGCGTTTCGGGGTCCTCGTGCTCTTCGGGGTGGGCCAGCATGTCCAGCCATGCGGCCGACTGGTACACCTCGTCGAAATCGAACCTGCGCGTCCCCAGCACCTGGCCGAGCGGCACCTGCCCATGTTCGGCTTCGACGATGGTCGCGTCTTTCTGCAGCGTGCGCACGATGGCGCGCACTTCGGCCAGCTGCTCTGCGCTGACCAGGTCCGTTTTGTTCAGGACCAGCGTGGTGCAGAATTCGATTTGCTGCACGAGCAGGCTTTCCACATCGTCTTCGTTCAGGTCCTGACGCAAAAGGCGTTTCCCGCCGTCGAATTCGTGCAACATGCGCGCGCAGTCCACGACGGCCACGATGTTGTCCAGCGCCAGCAAGGGCGCGGGCGCGGGGGCAGCGGCGCCGGTGGCAGCGGCGGGCTCCGCCGTGGAAACCGCAGGCTCGTCCGCAGCAGTGGCGGCGGAAGCCCCTTCCGCCGCCTGCTGGCAGTACTCCGAAATCGTGTAGGCAATGGGCATGGGCTCGCATATCCCCGAAGCTTCCACGATTATGTAGTCGTAAGCGCCCGCCTGGGCCAGGTCCGACAGCTGCGCGGCCAGGTCGTCCGAAAGCGTGCAG
>DMNP01000347.1 GCA_003452695.1 Eggerthellaceae bacterium | reverse complement strand
TAACTCTGTGAACTGGTGTTTTTCAAAATGCCATCTGCCGTAAAAGCAAAGTATGGACACTAATTGCCCCACGATTCGACACGTTGCATTATTTAGACAGCCTCCCCCGCCTGCGCGATAGAACGCCAATTACCCAAGACGCTTACCTGCTAAGTGAATGCCATTGGTCATGGGCAGTAACGGCGAGGTTACGAAACGGCCGCGATTGCCGCGCGAATATAGTGGAAGGCTCCCGCCACGAGAATCGCCACGCCCGCATAGCGGGCAATCGACCATGCTATCGGAACGCTTTGGTCGACAAACGCGAACTGAACCTGCCCTGTCAGATATGGCCCAAGCCCGAGCTGGACAAACGACCACGCTCCGAAGCAGGCGACGACCGCAAACGCAATGCGAGCCGCCCATACGCTCCAGGACGCCCCGAGCTTCGGCAGGCGCAGGTGCAACCCCGCGTGTGCGAAAGCCAGCATGAACATCCAGTACGAACACAACATGTGCACGCGCCGGGCCCACGACGCGCCCGGCAGGGCCGGCAGGAAGCCGAACGCGTGCTTCGAGATGACGAGGCTGCTCGCAATCTGGCCAACTACGCACAGCACGAGGCCCACGAGCACGACGAGCTGGAGCACGCGCAGGGCGCTGCCGCGTGCGCGCGGCACGGCGGCCAGCCATCGCCGGTTAAGCACGATGTGCGCAATTGCAAGCACGAACAGCGCCACGCCCAGCCATTCATGGGGCGCCTCCTGAACAAGCGCCGTGGCCATAAGCGCCACGAGCACGATTCCCATGGCGGCATCCACCGCGATCCTCGCCGCTTTCTTTGCCTTCTTCATGTGCCTTTCCAATCCGTTGCAGGACACGATGCCAAGCGCCGCCGCGTTGCGTTCTCGGCCGCACGCCGCAGGCAGGCTCCACGGTTTCAGGACACTCCGCCGATTGCCCTGGAACTGCTCCGCCAAGCGGGCGCCTGCGCATCGGATGTTCTTTAGTACCGGTTAATCCTGCACTTTGCCTTTATGCGTTTAATGTTGTCGGGAAGCTCGTCGTAGGGCATGTTGCGCGGGGTGTCGCACGTGCCCGACTCGGCTGCCACGTCGTAGAACCAGCACTTGTATTCGATGAAATCGCGCGCAAGCTTCAGCTCTTCCAGCTGGGCGTCGATGGCCGCCCGGCGCTCTCGGACGATGCACCGGCGCTCCTCGATGGTCGAATCGCCGGCCATGTAGAGCTTTATGTATTCGCGAATCTCCTTGATGGGCATCCCCGACACCTTCAACCGCTCCACAAAGCGCATCCATTCCAGGTCGTCTTCGTCGAACAGGCGCCGCCCGTCGCTGGTGCGCCGCTGGTTGGGGATAAGCCCGTTCTTCTCGTAGAACCGGATGGTCGATGCCGGCATGCCCAACTCGGCCGCCGCATCGCCTATCGTGTACAGCTTCTCCATTTCAAACCTTTCGCCCTTATGTGCTCGTAGCCGTCTCGCCGGCCATCCAGATGCGCTGACCGATCTGCGGGTCCTCGAAGCTCATGCGCCCAGCGCCATCTTGGAACGCTTGATATCTGCCATGTTCTGCTCTTTTCCAATCGGATGCGCGCATATCGCGGTTTCTTTCGATAAGATTATCCATCTTAAACCATGCTTTAAGTCAAGTGCCTTTTTGGACGAGAAGCCAGCCCATCCCCCGACTCGCGATATTATATAAAGCCAGCATCACCGCAGCTGGAAACACGCCGCTTGGCAAGGTGGAGTTCCAAGGAGGTAAACATGGATGCACTTAACAGCATGCAAGATACGTTCGTACAGAACGCGTCGGCGATGGAAGCCGGCTCCGCCGTGGAGAACCTGCCTTTCATGAGGGGATTCATCCGCCTGTGCAGCGACGGCTGGGAACAGGGCTGGCACGAGCGCAACGGCGGCAACCTGACCTACCGCCTGACCGAGGCCGAAGTCGAGGCATGTCGACCGTTCTTCCACGACAATCCCGGCAGCTGGGTGAACATGGGCGTGCAGGCCGACAACTTGCGCGGCGCTTTTTTCGTCACCACCGGCGCGGGCCGCTATATGCGCAATCTTCAGCTCTGCCCTTCGTACAACGCTGGAATCGTGCAGATAAACGATGCGGGCGACTCGTGGCGCATCGTATGGGGCTTGGCCGACGGCGGCAAGCCCACGAGCGAGTTCCCCAGCCACTTCATGAACAACAGCGTGCGCACGACCGCGACCAATGGCGCCTGCCGCGTCATCTATCATGCGCATCCCGACAACGTCATAGCGCTGACCAAGGTCATGCCGCTCGACGCGCGCGCCATCACGCGCGCCCTGTGGAAGGCCATGACGGAGTGCATTCTGATATTCCCCATGGGCGTGGGCGTGGTGGAATGGATGGTGCCGGGCGGTGCTGACATAGCACGCGCCACGAGCGAGCTCATGAAGACCTACGACGCCGCCATCTGGGCGCAGCACGGACTGTTCGCAAGCGGGCCCGATTTCGACACGACGTTCGGGCTCATGCACACGATAGAGAAGGCGGCGAAGATCCACTGCCAGGCGCTCATGATGAACGGCGGGTCGAGCGATTTCGCGAACACGATTCCCGACGAGGGCCTGCGCGCCATCGTGCGGGAATTCGACCTCGCCGTGAACGATGCGTTCCTGGACTAGCAGGCACCGGCCCACGTTCTCCAAAACCCAAGGCATTCGAAGCATGAGGCAGGGGGCAGCTCGGCACCTCGTTTTCGATGGCGAATCGAAACCATCGCACGCTCTCTGCAATACGGGGCACCAGCCCGCCCCCCGCCTTGCTGCCGCATTCGAAATCTAGGGAAATGATGGGCGAATCACAGCGTTGCATCGCCGAGCAGCAGCGTCGCAAAACCATCCGTGCGCGATTTAAGTTAAGGTTACCACCGACACAATGGGGTTGCCACTTGCCGCAACTCGGCGCTGTCGCTGCAAGCGTCCCTGTATTTTCACGGGCTGGCCAGCGGCCTAAAACCATACCGATGCTGCCCGCAGAGCCAACGTGCGACCGCCATCGTCCGAGTTCTGTGGTACATTAGCGCCATGGCTAGAAGCAGAACCATCAAGATAGACGCAAACGAGGAAAACCTCCCCCAAGCGCGGGCCTTCGTGGAGAGAGTTCTCGGCAAACGTCACGTTAACGCAAGCATCGCTTCCGAGATGATGACGCTTTTCGAAGCGCTTATCCGCAGGATCTTCTCCCACGTCGACGACGCAGGCGCCGAACTCGAAATCGGCAGCGCCAACGAGCTCGGGCGCACCGACATCAAGATAACATTTCCGGGCAAACGCTTTTCGCTCCTCGACGGAGACGAGTCCTCGGATTCCGATGCGGAGGTCGTCGAAGCGTTTTCCGACAAGATTTCCTGCTCTTATCAAGGCGGCTATAACGTCGTGCGGATTTCCGTACGGCAGAGCGCTTGGGTCTTCATCCTGCCGAACCTCGTCGCCATCATTGCGGCCATCGTCGTGGGCAACGGACTTGAATTCATGCTCGACGATTCCGAACGGCAAATTCTGACAACGGAATGGGTAATGCCCCTCGAGAACCTTTTCACCAACGCCGTGCTCATGATAGGCGCGCCCATGACGCTCTTCTCGCTGCTGAAGAACGTAACCGATTCGTTCATAGTGGCAGAGCGCCATTCCTCTTCGCGCAAGCTGTTCATATCCTCGGTGGCTTCGTCTCTTTTCGTAATCGCCCTGGCCCTTTTCATGGGCTTGGTGTTCGTCCAGTGGGCTCTGTCGGCCGGCGGGGTGACAGAGCGCTTCGACCTGGGCTTTGCCAATTGGACGCTTGCTTCGGCGGTGAACCAGATAATACCTTCGAGCATCATAGAGCCCTTCGAGACCATCTCGCCCATCCCCATGATCGTGGTGGCGCTGCTCATCGCCGGCGCCCTGAACTCCATAGGCAAAAGCTTCGGCATATGGAAACGCGCGATAGACGCCTGCTACGACCTGTTTTCGGGCATTCTCCGGATAGTGATGGCCGCCTTCCCGCTGGCGTGTTTCTTGCTGTTCCTTGAAATCCTGTTGTCGAAAGACGGCGTTGTTCAATTCCTGGACATCTTCTTCATTGCCGTAGTCGTGTTCGTGTGCTCGCTGCCCCTGCTCGTCGCGTACGCGCTCAGCCTCAGGGCGCATGGCATACCCGTGCGGGAGTTCGCAATAAAGCTTTGGCCGCTTGTGAAGGAGAACCTTGCAATAGGCTCCGTTATCGATGCCGTGCCCTACAACACGCACTATTGCGTGAAGAACTTTGGCATCTCGCGCGAGCGGCTGGAGAAGGAACTTCCGATATTGGCGCAAACCAGCCTTGACGGCAACTGCTTCATCCT
>DMNP01000117.1:5867-12730 GCA_003452695.1 Eggerthellaceae bacterium | reverse complement strand
TCCCAGTCTTCCTCGGCCATGCCGTCCTCGATGCTGATAATGGGGAACTCGTCGACGAGCGCAGCCCAGTAATCCACCATTTCGTCGCTGGTCAGCTCGCGGCCTTCGCCCGCCAGCACGTACTTGCCGGTTTCGGCGTTATAGAACTCGGTGGAAGCCGGGTCCATGGCGAACATGATGTCGCTGCCAGGTTTGTAGCCAGCGGCTTCGCATGCTTTCGAAATGTATTCCAGCGGCTCTTTGTTGGTCTTGAAGTTCGGCGCGAAACCGCCTTCGTCGCCCACGCCGCCGCCCAGGCCTGCCTCATGCAGCACCTTCTTCAGCGTATGGTAGATTTCGGCACACCAGCGCAGCGCTTCCTTGAAGGAGCCGGCGCCCACCGGCATGATCATGAACTCTTGGAAGTCCACGTTGTTGTCGGCGTGTACGCCGCCGTTCAGGATGTTCATCATCGGGGTGGGCAGCAAATGCGCGTTCGGACCGCCCACGTACTTGTAGAGCGGCAGGCCAGCTTCCATGGCCGATGCCTTCGCGCAGGCCAGCGACACGCCCAAGATGGCGTTGGCGCCGAAGACGCCCTTGTTGTCCGAACCGTCCAGGGCGATCATGGCGTCGTCGATGGCGCGCTGGTCGTCGGCTTCCATGCCCACCAGCTCGTCCACCAGCTCGCCGTTCACGTGGTCGACCGCCTGCAGCACGCCCTTGCCCAGATAGCGATCCTTGTCGCCATCGCGCAGCTCGACTGCCTCGAAAGCACCCGTCGAAGCACCGGAAGGAACCATCGCGCGACCCATGGCGCCGCTATCCAGCATCACTTCAACTTCGACCGTGGGATTGCCCCGCGAATCGAGAACCTCGCGGCCATACACATCGATGATCATGCTCATTGGTTTTTCCTCCTTGGAATCGAGCTGAACGAACTTCAACATAATAGCACTGGCAAGCCCGTACCGACCCCGAATAATCGACCCCTGCCCTCGCATTTCCCAAAGCGGCATTGCTATTCACGGCAGGGGCATGGCCGCGACAGTCCGCGGCCGGCAATGCGGCTGACGTTCGCTATACTATGCACATGGCGCGAACGAGGAACATATTCGTTGCGTTCACGCTGGTGGCGTGCGCGCTTCTTGCTGCGGGGGCGGTGCTGGTGTCATGCGCTCCGCAGCAGGCGGGCAACACCGGAAGCACTGGCACTGTGGCTGGCGGAGATCCCTCCCGCCCCGCTGCGAGTACGGCCGCGAGCACGACTGCGAGCACGGCCGCGGGCACGGCTGCAGGCACAGGCGCAGACGCAGACGATCAGCTGAACGACGGCCGGTTGACCGACGGCACCGCCCGCGCGGTCGCGTGCGTGGGTGACAGCATTACCTATGGAAGCGGCCTTGCGCATCCCGAAGCCGATGCGTGGCCGGCCCTGCTGCAGCAACTGCTGGGCGGCTCTTGGAGCGTTGCAAACCTGGGGGTTCCGGGCGCAACGCTGCTCGACGACGGGCCGTTTCCCTATCGTTCCACGGGCAATGTGCAGCGCGCGAAGGACCTGCGTCCCGCCGTAGCCATCATCATGCTGGGAACAAACGATGCCTTTGCGGGCAACTGGGACGAAGGGCGCTACCGCGACCAGCTGGCCGCGCTGGTCGACGAACTGCGCGCAAGTAATCCCGCCGTGCAAGTGGTGCTCATGGCTCCGCCGTGCACCTTCTACGAATACCCCGATTCCGTCGCGCGCACCGGCGAAGAACGCATCGGCGGGCAAGTGCGCTCTGCCGTCGGCGCCGTGGCCGCCGAGAAAGACGCCCGTTTCATCGACCTGTACGCCCTGACAGAAGACCACCCCGACTGGTTCCCCGACGACCTTCACCCGAACGAGGAAGGCCATCGTGCCATAGCCGACGCCGTGAACGCCGCGTTCCCCCGCGGGTAAGGAAGCGGGCTTCTCCCGATTGCATGTTCAATCCAGCGAAAGAGGCGATGCAAGAATGAATAGCGCAATGCGAAGACTTCTAATCCTTCCTTGCGTTATCACGCTGCTCGCGATAACGGCTGCTGTTGCACAGGGCCCGCAGCAACAGGCTTTCGCCAAGGCGCTTTCGACGTATCCGGCCATTTCGAGCAACGATGTGGGCACCGTCACGATTTCCTCGCAGTTCTACAACTTCGAAAACGAATTCGTAACGGGCAACAACGCCTTGGCCATGAAAATCCTGAGCAGCTCCTACGACCCATCCGATTACACGAACACGGGCAAGGCAAATACGATGGGTTTCGCAGGACGCTCGGCATACCTCGGCGCAATCGAGAAGAAAGCCGATGAACTCGTTTCCGGGCTTTCCAACCCCGAATCGAAAGCAAAGGCCATATATACCTGGATAATCCAGAACGTGCATTACGGCGACTTTCCGAAATACGAAGGCCTGCCCGACCAGCTTGGCGCCAATCCCTATTACGTGTGGCGCGATAGAAAAGCCATCTGCTATGGATACGCGCAATTGAGCGAGTTGATGCTGCAGCACGTGGGAGTCCCGTGCGTCGTACTGCGCGGCTACCTGCGTGCAGGGGGCAGCCATGTGTGGAATGCAGTCCACGTGAACGGGGAATGGCGTTATATGGATGCAACCACGAGCGCAGGCGGACCTTCCGCAGTAGTCGGCGATGACGACATCCCGGCATCCGACTACTTCTTCCTTATGGACAACAAGGAAGCCGCCAAATGGTTTAAGACCGATTACATCGAATGCTGCAGGGGCGATGCATGCTATTGGCCGATACCGGTGGATGCAAGCACCATCTGTGGAGTGGGCCTCGATGCCAACGGAGGAACATGCACGGTTAAGAAAATCGCCCTGAAAAGCAATCCGACCCCAAACGGGCAGAAGACCAGATTGCTCCCCACGCCCACCCGCGCCGGCGCGAAGTTTCTCGGCTGGTACACGGCCCCAACGGGAGGATTGCGAGTGACCGAGGAAAATGCGACCACTCCAAAAAGCGGCGCCGTGCTCTATGCTCATTGGGAGATGAAGAACACGCTTGTGGTAAAAGCCAAGAGCAAACTGGTCAGGGCATCATGCAAGAAGAACGGCCCGACGACTGTGGCCAGATCGAAGATGCTCGTGGTGAAAAAGGCCCGGGGCGCCCTCTCGTTCAAGAACGCAAGTTCCCAGAAAGCATCCAAGCGATTCAAGGTGATCGCTACGTCCGGGAAGTTAGTCATTCCTCGCAAAACGAAGCGGGGGGTCTACACCGTGAGGATTAAAGTGACCGCAAAAGGCGACGACACCTATCGCCCCATGAGCAAATCCGTGTCGTTCAAAATCCAAATTCGAGCGGCCTGGAACGTGCGCGTCGGTTAAATGGGGTGAACGGGGGCTTTGCAGTATCGGCCTGCGCAATCGGTGTGCCCGCTCTGCGGGGCGCCGTCTCTCGTGGCCAAAAACCAAGCGCCCGCCCTTCGTTTGGTCCGTTATGCCGGCCTCGGTTTCAGGAGGCCGTCCGCCAGCGCCCCGATCTGCGGAAACCCGCAGCGGGCTGGCACGCTCGCAGCAGGAAGGGCCTAATAGGGTCCTATTTGGCTGCTCGCTAATCTAGAAGGCTGTTCCCCATAGCCCCTATCTGAGGAAACTGGCTTTTGGAAGGGGCGCTCGCGGCGGGAAAGGCATAATAGGGCCCTGTTATGCTGCTCGCCGGTTTGGGAAGTCGGTGCCATCGTTCTAATCTGCGGGGGCTCGCAGCGGGCAGGGGCGTTCGAGACGGCAAGGGCATAATAGGGCTTTGCTAGGCCGTCGTTCCCGGTTCATGAAGGTAATACGAAGCGGCTCGGTGAATACGGCCCGCTTCCGATGGGTGGTAGCTAGACTATCCACCCATCAAGACGTCGCACGTCACGGCTGCGATCAATTCATCAAGGCGTCGCACATCACGGCTGCGATCCGCCCACTGGCGTCGAACATCACGGCTGCGATCCGCCCACTGGCGTCGCACGCCGCGGCTGCGATTCACCTACTGGTGCCGAAGGGCCGCGGCCGCGATACTGCCAGTAGGTTCACTCGATGCAGCCTGCCGGGCGGTCGAGCAAGAGGGGCGTGTGAACTACGCCAGTAGCGTGGAACTCGCACACCTTCCGCTTTGGCCTGCGCGGGTTTCCGTTGGTGTGGTAGTATCGACCCACGAACGAACGACGAAAAGCTGGCGATGCGGCCTTCGTTCGAATGGCGGTGTCGCCGCCTTTTTCATTATCGGACAATGTGCGGTGCGGAGGTATCGGGCAACGTGAGGAATGTCTTGCGCGTTTGGAGACGCGATATTGTGCGTCTGCTGAAGGCGCCGGCGGCTCTGCTCGTCGTCGTGTTCCTGTGCGTGCTGCCGTCGCTGTACACGTGGTTCAACGTTGCGGGATTCTGGAATCCCTACGAAAACACGGGGTCGTTGCGCGTTTGCGTGGCGAACGAGGACGAGGGCGCGGAAAGCGAATTGGCCGGGCACCTGGCGCTTGGACAGGCCATCGAAGATGCCTTGCGCGAGAATCATCAGCTGGACTGGCAGTTCGTGGACCGGGCGCAGGCGGATGAGGCAGTGCGGTCGGGCTCGGCCTATGCGGCGCTCGTCATTCCCCGCGATTTCAGCGCGAACGTCGCATCGCTGGCCACGGGAGATTTGGTCCGCCCGCAGATTGAATACTACGTGAACGAGAAGATCGGCCCCGTTGCCCCCAAGATTACCGACACCGGTGCGAACACGCTCGATTCCATGATTAACGAGACGTTCGTGTCGACAGTCAGCGAAACGGTTGCCGGGGCGCTGAAGGAAGCGCTCGGCGAATCCGAGCTGGCACTTGGCCAGGCGAAAGCGAATGCCCTTGGCCGCCTGACCGACGCGCGGGCCAAAGTGGACGAAACGCGCGTTGCCCTGGCGGGCTTGTCAGGATCGCTGCGGGCCGCGCGGGACAGCGTGGGCCGGGCAAAGGACGGCCTTCCGGGCATACGGGCGACAATCGAAGGGTTCGCCGACGGCATCGGCACCGTGTCGCTGCTTGCGGGCAACGCGAACACCCTGCTCGTGGATTTTTCCACACGCGCCAGCACGACGCTCGATGCGACGTCGGCAACGGTTTCGGGTTTCTCGACGAAGGCGAACTCCCTTATCGCCCAGGACACGCAAGCCATTGCTGCTGCAAAAGGCCAGGCCGATGCAGCGCTCGTGCGTGCGGAGGCAACTCAGCGCGAACTGGCAGGCATCGTCGACCTATTGCAGCGCGCGCGGGATGTCCTTCCCAGTCCGTCGGGCGTGTCCGCCGTCGACCAAACGCTCGAACGCGCTAGGACGGCCAACGAGGCGCTCGGTGCGGAGCTGAAGGGCCTGAAGGCGCTTTCGGCAGACCTGGATGCCTGCGCGACGGGTCTGCAGGATGCATCGCGCGGAGTCGATTCCCGCGTGCAGCTTACGGTCGGGGCGGCCGATAGCTTCCGCCAGCTGGTGCGCACCACGTCCGTCCCGACCATCAGCTCGGCGCTCGCGGCCATCGCTACTTCCACGTCCAGCTTGGAGGCCAGCATCGCGCGTCAGGACATACTGTCGCAGCAGGCGATCGATGCGGTGGACAAGCTCTCCGATAGCTTGGAGCTGGCTTCCGAGGCAATCGGAGACACCTCCAAGAAGCTGGTGTCGCTCGAAGGCGACTTCGACGCGCTGATCACCGACGTCTCGGCGCTGAGCGTGTCCGACGCGCTTTCCCGTGTGCTGGACGGAAAGAGCGTGGATGCTTCGGCGGTTGCCGACTTCATGATGTCGCCGACCCAGCTTCAGACCGAGCAGCTCTATCCGCTGAACGCATATGGTTCAGCCATGGCGCCGCTGTTCATAAACCTGACGCTGTGGATCGGCGTGTTCATGCTCATGGTCATAATTCGGCTTGAAGTCGACGACGAGGGAATCGAGGGCCTGTCGATTGCCCAGCGCTATTTCGGGCGTTTTCTGTTGCTCGCGCCCATCGCGTGCATCCAGGCGGCCGTGTGCTGCACGGGCTGCATGGTCATGGGCGTGCAGATTGCAAGCGTCGTGGCCTTCTACGCGACCGCCATAATGGCCTCGCTTGCCTATTTGGCCATACAGTTCACGCTTTCCACGTTCTTCCAGCATATCGGCAAGGCGATATGCGTCATCCTCGTGTTCGTTCAGATTCCCGGAGCTTCGGGCCTGTATCCCATCGAAATGACCCCCGATTTCTTCCGAGGTGTCTATGCGCTTTTCCCCTTCACCTATGGCATTAACGCCATCCGCGAGACCATCGGGGGCTTCTATGGAAGCACTTGGATTTCGTGCATCGGCGTTCTGGCGGGTTTCCTCGTGGCGTTCGCGCTTATGGGATCCCTTCTGCGTCCTTTGCTGGCGAACCTGAATCGCATGCTTGCGCGTGAAATAGGGGAAAGCGACATGATCGTGGGCGAATCGGTGGATCTGCCGGCGCGTCGATGGCCTTTGTCCCAGGTGGTGCGCGTGCTTTCGAACGATAGCGACTATCGCAGGGCGCTGGAATCGCGCGTTGGATGGTTCGCGCAGCACTATCGGCTGCTTATCCAGATGTCTGCGTTCGTGGGCGTGGCGGTGCCAATTGTGTTCACGCCGGTCATGCTTGTGCTCGGCGTGGACAAGGTAATCGTTCTTTCCGCATGGCTGGTATGGTTCCTGCTGATAGTGACCTATGTTATCGTCGTCGAATTCGTGCGCGACAGCCTGAGCCACAGCGCATCGCTGGAACTGATGGCCGACGACGAAGTGCGCGCCCTGCTCAGCAACCGCGACATCTTCACGCGCGTGCAGCCCTTGCGGGCCGACCTTGCGGGGATGGCGGCAGCGCCCGCCGACGCCCGCCC
>DMNP01000117.1:0-5748 GCA_003452695.1 Eggerthellaceae bacterium | reverse complement strand
CGCCCGCCGACGCCCGCCCGGCAGCACAGGCGGACGCCCGGCCGACAGCTAGCGCCAGCGCCCCGCCCGCGAAGCGCGACGATGCCGGGGGCGCCGACCGCCCGAAGAACGGGGGCCGCCCATGAGAAACATCTGGCTGCTGTTCAAGGGCGATTTGCGCCGCTTGCGTTCCAACGTGGTCACGGTCATCGCGATCGTCGGCCTGGTTGCGCTTCCCTCCATCTTCTCGTGGTACAACATGCTGGCGTGCTGGAACGTGTTCGACAACACCGGCAACCTGAAGGTGGCCGTTGCCAATTGCGACGAAGGCTACGAAGGCGACCTACTTGCCCTGCGCGTGAACATCGGCGACCAAGTGGTGAAGGGCCTGCGCGAAAACGACCAGATGAACTGGGTGTTCACCGATCAAGACGATGCGGTGGACGGCGCGCGGTCGGGCCGCTACTATGCCGCGATTGTCATTCCGGAAAGCTTCAGCCGCGATATGATGTCGTTCTATTCCGACGATGTGGAACATGCGAGCATCGTGTACTACTCGAACGAGAAGAAGAATGCCGTGGCTCCGAAGGTGACCGACCAGGGGGCCGACCGCATTGCGCGCACGATTAACGAATCCTTCACCGAAACGCTTACGGAAGTGGGGCTGGCGCTTGCCACATCGCTCGTGAAGCATGCCGAAACCGCCGACTTGGACGATGTCGTGGGGAAGATGAGCGACCATCTGGACAACGTTGCCGACGAATTGGCCGATGCGGCTTCCATCGTGCGCTTGTACGGCGGCGTGGTTGCATCGGCGGGCGCGCTCGTGCAGGACGCCGATGCGATGGCAACCGATGTGCGCGGCGCCGTGCAGGACGGGTCGCATGCGGCGGACGGGGCGAGCGCGGCCGTGGAAAGCGTCCCGGCCAGCGTGCAGGGCGCCTCCGATGCCCTGAAGGGCGCCATCGCCGATTGCGCGGACAGCTACCGCGCGCTGCCCGATTCGCTCGTCGGGCTGTTCGACGGCGTGCGGACCACGCGGGACGATGCCGCAACTCAGCTGCGCACGAATGCGGACGATGTCGATGCCATCGCGCAGGACCTGCAGACCGTCGTCACCCTGTTGCAGCGCTTGGACCAGGTGGCGCGCGATGCCGATGGGTCGATCGACGCGGCCATCGACCGCCTGAACGCGCTCGTTGCATTGCAGGAGCGCCTGTACACGGGCTTGAACTCCGCCGCGGACGCCATCGAGGGCGCAGGGTCGACTGCCAAGGACGACCGGGACCAGCTGGTGGCGTTGGCGCAGCAGGTAAGCTCCGATCTGGACGCCCTGCATGCGGATTTCGACGCCAATTTGGCCCCGGCCCTCGCCGATTTGGGCACGTCGCTGGACAACTTGAAGTCCTCGCTTGCCGAGGCGTCCGTGGAAATGGACGAAATCGGCGCCTCGCTGTCGAACGCGTCTTCCACTGCCACGCGGGAACTCGGCGAAGCACGGGAAAAGCTGGACGGCCTGGCCAACCGGCTGGATGAGGGCGCCGCAACGATGCGCAAGCTTTCAGGCGATTTGCTCGGCGCCGCGAAGTCCGGCGACCCAGACGCCATAAGAGCCGTGCTCGGCCAAAGCCCCGAGGTGCTTGCGCAGGTGCTGTCGGCGCCCATCCAGATGCAGCGCACGGCGGTGTTCCCGAGCGCGAGCTTCGGGTCGTCCATGTCTCCGCTCTACACCACGCTCGCTTTGTGGATAGGCGCGTTGCTCGTCATGGTCACGCTGAAGCTCACGCCTTCCGAGCGTGTGCTTGCCGAGCTGCGCAACCCCACGAAGCGCCAAGTCTTCATAGGCCGCTATGGCGTGGTCGCGCTCATTTCCCTGCTGCAGAGCAGCACGATTGCCCTGGGCAACCTGTTCTTCCTGGGCGTTCAGGCCGTGCATCCGTGGCTGTACCTGCTGTGCTTCTGGATATCGGGGCTGGTGTTCTCGTTCATCATCTACGCCTTCACGGCGCTGCTCGGCAACCTGGGCAAGGCGATATCGGTGGTGCTGCTCATCGTCCAGGTGTCGGGTGGCGGCGGCAGCTTCCCCATGCAGCTGCTGCCCGATTTCTTCCAGTGGCTGAATCCCTACCTTCCCATCGCGCATGCCGTCAATGCCATGCGCGCGGCCATGTTCGGCGTGTATGCAAACGATTTCTGGATAGAAATCGGCACGCTCGTCGCCTTTGCGGTGCCGTTGCTCCTTATGGGAACCGTGCTTATCAAGCCGTTGAGCGTGGTCATTCCCAAGTTCGTCGAACGGGTCGAGGAATCCAAGCTCATGTAGCGCGCGGATGTCGCAAAATGCCCCCGGCCCACGGCTGGCTGGGGCACGGGGGCCTGCGTTTTCGGGAAAGCGCGTTCTAGCGCTTCAGGTACTCCGCAGAAACGGGGAAGTCGAAATACGTATTCGGGAACGGCTCGTTCTTCAGCGTGAAATGCCACCATTCGCAGTCGATGGGCTCGAATCCGTTGCGCACCATCACATCTTTCAGCATCATGCGGTTATCGTACTGCTCGTCGGTGATGCCCCGATAATCGGGGTGCGAGGTTTCGCTGAAGAAATCGAAGGGACTTCCCATGTCCAGCTCTTTGCCAGTGGTCATGTCGAGCAGGGTCAGGTCGATGGTGCTGCCCCGGCTGTGGCTGGATTGGCTGGCTATATAACCCCGTTCGAACAGGTCTTCCTTGTTCAGGTCCGGATAGAAGAAGGGCTTCATGCGCTGGTCCAGGTCGTCTATGCCCCACAGCACGAAGTGCTTCACGGCGCGCGCCGGCCGATACGCGTCGAACACCTTCAGCCGATAGCCCCATGCCGCCACTTCGCCGCTTGCAATCGCCAGCGCGCGTGCGGCTTGCTTCGTAAGCAGGGCGCAGGGTTCTTCGTAGCCGTCTATGCGGTCGCCGATGAAGTTATAGGTGGAATAGTAGCGAATTTCCTGGATAATCGCCGGCACGTAGTCGGCCAGCACCACGAAGTCCGAAGAGTCGTGCGTTACAATTTCCCGATAATCAGAATCCACTCTGCCAGCCTTTCCCTTGCGCTTACCGAGCGTCGGCCGCGCTGCGCATCAGTTTCATCGCGCGTTGCAGCTTCGTGGCCACCGTCGATTCGTTCATGCCCAATTCGCGCGCGATTTCGACATTGCGCATGCCGTCATAGTACTTCAAGAACACGAGCTGACGGCTTTCGTCGTCCAGGAGGGCGAGCAGCCGGCGTGCCAGGTCGGCGTTGGCGGTTTCCTCGGCATGGTCGTGGTCGTCCGCCAGATAGGACTCGGGCACGTCGTCGAGCACGGTGGTGGGACGGCTCTTGCGGTAGTAATCGCTTACGCAATTGCGTGCAATGCTCTTCACCCAGGTGGCGAACGACGCGCGCGACGGGTCGAAACGGTCGAAGAAGCGCGCCGCGCGCACATAGGCGTCGGACGTTATATCTTGGGCCGCGTCTTGGTTCAGCACGCGGTAGTACACCGAGTTGTAAACGCTCGCGTAGCTTTCGTTGTACAGGCGCTCGAAAAGCGCCTTTCGATCGCTGCCCGCGCCTCCGTGGAATGCGCGAAACTTCGATTGTCTGTCCTGTGGCGTCATGCACACTCCCTATAGCGACGTGACATGACTATGTTAACCCACGAATTTTGCCGGAAACAGAGTTTTTTGAACTGTTACAGTTTGTTTAATTCGCTCCATTATGTGGAAAAGGGTCTGACCCTTTTCCACATCTGCCGGGCCCGGATTCTGAATTACAATCGACGCATAGGATGTGCAGGCGAGCGGGGTTCTGGCTGCCGAGAAAAGGGCGAGACGCACATGAAACGCTATGTTACAGACGCATCGCATCGGTTTCGGGAATCCGGCGTGGCGGTGAAGCCAGCGCCCCTTGCTCCCGAGATGAACCTGGTGAAGGTGTATCCCGGCGTGCGCTTCCAGCAATTCATCGGGTTCGGAGCCGCGCTGACCGAGGCGGCGGGCTATGTGTTCGCGCATATGACGCCCAAGCAGCAAGAGGAATTCCTGCAGCTGTGCTTCTCGCCGGAGCGCAATGGCTACAGCCTGTGCCGCCTGTCCATCCAGAGCTGCGATTTCTCGCTTGCTCCCCGACCGTACTTGGATGCGCGCGACGAGTCGCTTGCGGGCTTTTCCATCGACGACGACTGGGGCTACGTGCTGCCGCTGGTGAAGGCCGCCCAGCGCGTGAACCCCGGCTTGCAGTTCATAGCGGCGCCGTGGAGTCCGCCTGCCTGGGCCAAGACCAATCGATCCATGAAGCGCGGCGGGCATCTGCGCCGCGACCGCTTCTCGCTCTGGGCGCGCATGATGGCTCGTGCGCTGGCGGAATACCGCCAGGTTGGCGTGGACATCGGCCGCGTTACCGTGCAAAACGAGCCGAACGCCATCCAGGCTTGGGAGTCGTGCCTGTACAACGCTGCGCAAGAGCGCGATTTCCTGGTCGACCACCTGAAGCCCGTGTTGCGCGAGGCTGGGCTGGGCCATGTGAAGACCCTGGTCTGGGACCACAACAAGGAGGGCATGCTCGACCGCGCGGCGGCTATCATGCAAGACGACCGTGCGGCTGCCGCCGTGGACGGCGTGGCCTTCCACTGGTATTCGGGGGACCATTTCGAGGCGCTACGGGCAACGCGCGACCTGGTGGGTCCCGACCGCGAGCTCATCTTCACGGAAGGATGCGACTACTATTCGGCGGGCGATCCGGCGGCCGAGCTGCAGCATGCCGAGCACTATGCGCACGAAATCGTGGGCGACTTGCAGGCGGGCGCAAATGCCATATTGGACTGGAACATCCTCCTGAACGCCCAGGGCGGGCCCAACCATGTGGACAATTTCTGCGACGCGCCCATCATGTACGACATGCGCGAGCGGCGCATGAACGTGCGCCTGCCATTTTGCTATCTGGGGCATTTCAGCAGGTTCGTGCAGGTGGGGGCGCATCGCGTGCTCGTGTCGCGCTTCACCGACCGGCTGGAAACGTGCTGTTTCCGCAATCCCGACGACAGCATGGCGCTGGTCGTGCTGAACCGCACCGACGACGCCATGGCGTTCGACTTGAACTGGGGCTCAGGCGTTCTCGGCGGGCGCATCGCCCATCTGGATTCTCCCGCCCATTCCATCCAGACCATTTGCTGGTAGCTTCGGCGGGCGATGGGCTTCGAAGCCGGGGAAGTGCGTGCGCGCTACCGTGCGTGCGTTCAACCGCGCAGGCATTTGCCGGGCGCTTGCCAGGCGCTTGGCGCCGCCGTCTACGGCAACTGCCTTTCGTGCGCGTCCCCGCCGCCGAGCGTCTCGTTCATGCTGCCCGTGCGATAGCCCTTCAGGTCCAGCGCCACGAAGGTGAAGCCGAGCGCTTCGAGCGCATTCACCGCCTGGTCGCGGACTTCGGGTTCGGCCAGCCGCGCGATGTCGGCGGGCGGTACCTCGATGCGCGCCGCCTTGTCGCGCATGCGCACGCGCACCTGGGAAAACCCCAATGCCCGCACGGCGTCTTCCGCGCCATCCACCATGGCCAGCAGCTCGGGCGAGATAAGGTCGCCATAGGCGAAGCGCGTGTTCAGGCAGGCGAACGACGGTTTGTCCCAAACGGGCAGGCCCAGGTGCCGGGCAAGCGCGCGCACGTCCTGCTTGCGCAGCCCCGCATCGCGCAGCGGGCTTGCCACGCGCAGCTCGGCAACCGCCTTCGCGCCCGGGCGGTAGTCGCCCTCGTCGTCGACGTTCGAC
>DMNP01000321.1 GCA_003452695.1 Eggerthellaceae bacterium | reverse complement strand
GCCGACCGCATGCTCGACATGGGCTTTCTGCCTTCCGTGAAGAAGATCGTGGCCGCCACTCCCGCCACGCGCCAGACCCTGCTGTTCTCGGCGACCATCGACAAGTCCATCCAGGGCGTCGTGAAGGAAATGCTGCGCGACCCCGCCACGGTTCAGATCGCGCGCAAGGGCGATGTGGCCGAGACCGTGGACCAGTACATCATCCGCGTGCCGCATTCGGTGAAGCACACCTTGCTGCGTGCGGTGCTCGAGGAAAAGGGCGCGGACCGCGTCGTCGTGTTCGCACGTACGCGCAGCCGGGCCGATACGGCCTGCAAGAAGCTGCGCCGTGCGGGGTATGCGGCCGAGGCCATTCATTCCGACCGCAGCCAGAACCAGCGCCGTCGCGCGCTCGACCGCTTCGCGGCAGGCGATGTGAACATAATCGTGGCCACCGACGTGCTCGCCCGCGGAATCGACGTGGACCAGGTGGACTATGTGGTGAACTACGACGCGCCCGACCAGGCGGAAGACTACATCCACCGCATCGGGCGAACGGGGCGTGCGGGCCAGCGCGGCTTCGCCGTCACCTTCGTCACCCCCGAAACGGAAGGCGAGCTGCGCGCTATCGAAAAGCTGGTGAAGCAGTCCATTCCCGAAATGCAGCTGCCGAACTTCGACTTGTCCGCCGCTGCGGCCGAAGAGGCGTCGAAGGCCATCGTCGGCCGTGCCAAGCGCGATCCCGAGGTGAACCGCGTGAAGCGCGATCTGGCGAACAAGGCCCAGAAGAGCGCCGAGCAGGCGCAGCAGGCGGCTGAAGAGGCCGGGCGCCGCAAGCAGGGCGCCTCGAAGCGCCGCAAGAAGGCCAAGCCAATCGCCAACGCCGAAAGTGCCGGTCGCGCAAGCGGTGCCGTCCGCGGCTCCGGCGCAGGTGCGGGAAAGTCGAAGGCCGTCGGCCGGGGCAGGGGCGGTGCCCAACGCACGCGCAAACCAGCTGGCGCCCAGGTGGACAAGCAGCGTCGTCCGGGTTCCGCAGCCAAGGCCAAGGGCGATGTGCGTCCCGGTCGCGCGCATCGCGCCGAGGTGCAGCGCGCCCGCAGCCGCAAACGTTCGCGCTAGAAAGCGCACGTTAATCAGGCGGTCCAGCGCTTCGCTTGCAACGCGCCGACGCGCGTGGAGACGACGGCGTCTCCAGCCGGCCAGCGACCGGAAATCCGGCGTGGTTCCAGTTCACACACCCCTCGCGCTCGGCCGCCCGAGCTGCACAGGGCGGGATTGTTCGGCGTCGGCAACCCCTGTTGCAATACACGATATCCCCATGTCATGCAAAGCATTTCTGTACTAGAATGAAGTACCTTGCGCTAGGAGGGCTGCATGGAGGACACGACATCGGGGCGGGGCATGGACGGCAGCGTCGCCGTGCTCATACCGTGCTACAACGAGGAAGTGACCATCGCGAAGGTCGTCGACGACTTTCGGGCTGCGCTGCCGCAGGCGGTCATATACGTGTACGACAACAACTCGTCGGATAACACCGCGCGCATCGCCGCGGAGCATGGCGCGGTGGTCGTTCCCGAGCGCCGGCAGGGCAAGGGCAACGTGGTGCGCAGCATGCTGCGCGAAATCGACGCCGATTACTACGTGATGGTCGATGGCGACGACACGTATCCGGCCGAAGCCGCATCCCAGCTTATAGCGCCACTCGCAGCCGGCGAAGCAGATATGGTCGTGGGCGACCGCCTGTCCAACGGCACTTACGGGGCCGAGAACGACCGCGCCTTCCACGGATTCGGAAACGACCTGGTGCGCGTGCTCATAAAGTGGATCTACGGCTTCGAGTACTGCGACGTGATGACCGGCTACCGCGCCTTCAACCGCGTGTTCGCCAAGACCACCCCCGTGCTCTCTCCGGGCTTCGAGATAGAAACCGAGCTTTCCATCCATGCCGTGGACAAGGGCTGGCGCATCGTGGAGGTGCCCATCGACTACCGCGACCGTCCCGAGGGGTCCGAATCGAAGCTCTCCACGTTCTCGGACGGCATGAAGGTGCTGCGCACCATCATGTCGCTGTTCAAGGATTATCGCCCCATGGCCCTGTTCGGCTGGCTGTCGCTGCTGTTCGTGGTACTCGGCCTGATAGCCGGCATTCCCGTCGTGGCCGAATTCGCCGCCACGGGCCTGGTGCCACGCCTTCCCACGGCCCTGCTGGCTGTCGCGCTCGTGCTTGCCGGCATGCTCTCGCTCGTGTGCGGCCTGGTGCTGGACACCGTGGTGAAAGGCTCGCGCAAGCAGTACGAGCTGCAGGTGATCGCCGCCTACGAGCAATACGGCGGCGCTGCGGTGCACCGGCTGTAGGCGGCGCCCATGCTGGAAACGGAATGCATATACGGCGCCAACCGCAGCCAGATGGAGCAGTTGCAAAACGAGCTGGAAGAATCGATAGCGGATTTGCGCACGCGCATATGCGCGCAAACGGGCCTGGACCCGGTCGAACATTGCCTGACGCGCATCAAGTCCGAAGAGTCGATGCGCGAGAAATGCCGTCGCCGCGGGTTGCCCGAAACACCGCATTCGGCGCTCGTGGAAATACATGACGCCATCGGGTTTCGCGTCGTGTGCGCCTTCCTGAACGATGTGCAGCTCGTACGGAATCATCTGGCGGCGCTCGACGGCTTCGAGGTGTTCGAGGAAAAGGACTACATCCGCAACGCGAAGCCCAACGGCTATCGAAGCTTCCACATGATACTGCGAACGGCGGATGGCAGGTCGCCGATTGGCTGCGACGAAGGGCCGGATGGCGGGGGAGACGCGCGCGGGTTCTTCGTGGAAGTGCAGTTGCGCACGATTTCGATGGACACGTGGGCCGCGCTCGAGCATCATCTGAAATACAAGAAGGAGGCGCCTGCCAACGAGGGGCTTATCATAGCCGAGCTGAAACGCTGCGCCGACGAATTGGCCTCGACCGACCTTTCCATGCAGGCGCTGCACGACCTGATCATGGAGCAGCGCTAAGGTACGGGGCGCAGGCGGGGAAACGGCGCGCAGGAGGGACGAACATGGCAACGAGAATCCTGTATGCGGAAGACACCGTGGACCTGAGCCGAGCGGTGTGCGCCGTGTTGCAGCACGAAGGCTACGAGGTTACGGCCTGCTTCGATGGCGAAGAGGCATCGCAGGCCCTGGCCGATGGCGTGTTCGACGTGGTGGTGCTCGATATAATGATGCCGCAGAAAAACGGCATCGAGGTGCTGCGCGACATGCGCGCGTCGGGCGATGTGACGCCCGTCATCCTGCTGACCGCCAAAACCGAGGTTGACGACCGGGTGGAGGGGCTCGATGCCGGGGCGGACGACTACTTGTCAAAGCCCTTCGCCATGAAGGAGCTAACGGCGCGCATTCGGTCGCTTGCGCGGCGCAACACCGATTACGGCACGGGCGACCTGCGCTTCGGCAACCTGGAGCTGAAATCCGACACCTATGAATTGCGGGCGCGCAACAGCGTGCGGCTGTCGCATGCCGAATTCGAACTGCTGCGCACGTTCGTGCTGAACGCGGGCCGCGTGCTGCATGGCGATTTCCTGTCCGAACGCGTGTGGGGTGCAGACGGCGGCGGCGATGCGGCCGTCGAGCTGTACGTGCGCTACCTGCGCGACAAGCTGGAGGCAGTTGGCGCCGATGCGCTCGTTACCTCATCGGACGGGGGCTACGTCCTCGTTCAATCGGCAGATGCGGCTGACCCGAGCGGCCAGAACGGCGCAGCGTCATGAACCCACGGGCAATCGCGAAGCTGCGCAGGACCTTCATCGCCATAGCCATGGCCAGTTTCTGCGTGGTCATTGCCTTCATGGGTATCGCCACGCTTGTATCCAATATCGCTGCCATACGCCAGCAGGCCAACGACACCATCGACGCCATCATGGACGCTGGCGGCCAGATGCCGGCCGAGGCGAACTACCACAATGGCCTCTACCACGAAGAAGCCAACTACGGCCTGCGGTTCTTCGTCGTCTACTTCGACGAAGAAGGCCGGGTGGCGAATGTGGACATTTCGCACGTTGCGCTCGTGGACGTTTCCAGCGCCATGCAGATGGCCGAAAGCGCCTCCGACCCGAAGGTCCAAGTCGGATTGACCCAAGCAGGAAGCTTCTTCTACAAGGAAGGGCCCACCGATGCGGGATCGATGGTCGTGTTCCTGGATTGCTCGTTTCAGCTGTCCAACATGGCGCAGGTGGTTTCGAGCACGTTGCTGCTGAGCGTGGTTGCCGTTATCATCACCCTGTTCAGCGTGATGTTCTTCTCGAGGCGGGCCATACGTCCCGAAGTGGAAAGCGCGCGTCGCCAGCAGCGGTTCATGACGAACGCCAGCCACGAGCTGAAAACGCCCATAGCCGTCATCCGCGCGAACACCGAGGTCACCGAGATGATTTCGGGTGAAACGGAGTGGACGAAATCCACGCTGGCGCAGGTGGACAGGCTGGAAGGCCTCGTGCGCGACCTTATGACCATCGTGCGCGGCGCCGAGCGCGGTGCCGAGGAGCAAGAGCTTGCAGACGTGGACGTCAGCTCCACGGTTGCCGCTGCGGTGGAATCGTTTCGCTCCGTTGCGCAGCAATCGGACGTGGGGCTGGAAAGCTCCCTTTCCACGGGCGTGAGCGTGCGCGGAAGCACGGCGTCCATCGAACAGCTTACCTGCCTGCTCGTGGACAACGCCATAAAGTATTGCGACGCCGGGGGGTCGGTGTCGGTGCGGCTGTCTCCCGCGATGATCGGCCGCGGGTTCACGCTCGTGGTTTCCAACGATTTCGCCGAGGGCTCCGACGTGGATTACCAACGGTTCTTCGACCGGTTCTATCGCGAAGACGAATCGCACGAGAACCAGCAGGGCTATGGCATCGGCCTGTCCGTGGCCGAGAGCATCTGCAAACGCTACCACGGATCCATAAAGGCCAGTTGGAAAGCGGGGCGCATAACCTTCACCTGCGTGCTGCGGGATGCATAGGAATGCGCGCCTCGCGCGTAGGCGGGACCGCGACCGGCGGCCATTACGGTGGTTGCTGCTGGGGGTGGCGTCCCCTGCGGGATTCCGTTTCGCTTCGCGAAACAACGGCTCCGCGCTTGCGCGCTCCGCCCGAAACGCTAAAAACAGTCCACTGGACTGTTTTATTAACGCGTTTCCACCTCACCGGTTCGAATCCAGGGCGTCTTTTGGCGAAGAGAGACTGATATTGCGGGGAATCTAGTAATCCTGGCGTCCCCTGCGGGATTCGAACCCACGGCCT
>DMNP01000291.1 GCA_003452695.1 Eggerthellaceae bacterium | reverse complement strand
GCGTCATGCCGTCGAGCAGGGAATACTCCGTGTGATTGTGAAGGTGAACGAACGCCATAAGCAAAGCCCCGATTCCGCGCAAGCATGTGTTTTCTCGCGCTTCATCATAGCAGCAGGCAGGGCGAACATACTGTGTTGTTTGGCCGATTTCGCGAACGCTTTTTACTGGGGATTTTCGATACCTGTCCGCAAGCCCCGTGAGAGATTTGCCACCTGTCCGCGATTCCCCGAGGGGCCCGCCCGAGAGGTTCCGCCTACGGCTGCTCGGCGGGCGACGTCTCCGGTGTCCCCCAGTCTCACTCCGCCTGCGCAAGCGGCGTCGCCCCCTCCCGGATCCCCGCCCGAGACGGCGGACGAGCGGGCGATTCTCCTTTCCAAAGCTCGGAACGCGTTGGTGGGCTTGCCGGCGGCAGAGGCGGCGCAAAGGGGCAAGACGATTTGGCGGTGCGCGTGTCGGATGTGTTCGTGCGGCACAACCCGGACGACCCTTGGGTGCTGCACGGGTTTGACCTGGACGTTCGGCGCGGCAGCGTGCATGCGGTGGTCGGGGGCAACGGGTCGGGAAAGACCACGCTGCTGCGCACCATCGCGGGAGACATGAAGCCCCGGCGCGGCAAGGTGGCCAACAGCTGCCGCGACCACCAGGCTTTCCTGCCGCAAGACCCCAAGGCCGTGTTCGTCTGCGATTCCGTGGACGAAGAGCTGCGCGAATGGCAGGGGCGCGTGGGCTACGACGACGATGCCGTGGCGCAGGTGAAGCAGCGCTTCGGCCTTGAAGGCATGGATGCGCGGCATCCCTATGACCTGTCGGGCGGCCAGCAGCAGAACCTGGCATTCGCCAAGATGGTGCTCTGCGGGCCGACCCTCATGTTGCTGGACGAGCCCACGAAGGGCCTGGACGCCCGCGCCTGCGCTCACGTGGTGCGCACGCTGCGCGAGCTGGCCGCCGCCGGCACGACCATCGTGCTTTCCACGCACGACCTGGACGTTGCCGCTGCCTGCGCCGACCGGGCAACGCTCGTGTTCGACGGCCAGGCCATTTGCACGCAGGAAGTGCCCGCATTCTTCCAGGACAACCTTATCTGGCGCCCGCACGAATCGTCGCGCCTGTACGGAGCCCTGCGATGACCGCTCCCGCCGAAAACAAACCCCTCCAAGCCCCCGCACCCGCTCCCGCACCCGCGCCGGCAGATAAACCCGCGCTCGCACCCGCGCCCGCCGCGCCCGTAACGCCCGCGCCGCCGGCCCCGCGCCCGCGTGCGTCGCTCGTGCTGGAGGCCTGCGGCATCGTGCTGCTGCCCGTGGTCATGGCGGTGTCGGTGGCCCTGCGCATAGACCAAGGCGGCGCGTCGGGCATCATCGCGTCGCTTGCATCGCTCGGCCTGCTGTTCCTTAGCTACGAATGGGGCCGACCCGCCCTGCGCGAGACCATGCCCGTGGTGGTAATGGCGGCGCTTGCCGCGGCCGGGCGCATCATCTTCGCCTTCCTGCCCAGCGTGCAGCCCATGACCGCCATCGTCATCATGACGGGCTGCCTGTTCGGGCGGCGCAGCGGCTTCATGGTGGGTGCGCTCAGCGGCCTGGTGTCCGCGCTGTTCCTGGGCATGGGCGCCTGGACGCCCTGGCAGATGTATTCCTGGGCCATAATCGGCTGGGTGTCGGGCGTGCTGTCCGCCGCCGGCGCCTTCAAGCGCCCCGGCGCCGTATACGCCTACGGTTTCGTGGCGGGCCTGATGTACGGGCTTATCATGAACATCTGGTCGATGATCGCCTTCTACCACCCCGAATCCTTCGTCCAGATGCTCATCATCTGGGCCCCGGCCATCCCCTACGACGCCACGCACGGCATATCCACGCTCGTGTTCCTGGTGCTGCTCTGGACCCCCTGGCACCGCAAGCTCCAGCGCCTGAAAACCATGTACGGCCTCGGCGAAACCTAGGGGGACGAGGCACAAGGTGTTGCGTCCCGCTGAAAGAAATCGATCCATGACGAACAGGAGAAAGAACATGAAACAGGTAACCAACTTCCCGCTGTACAACGGCTGCTTGAAGGAATACGGCAACATGGCCGGCCTTATGCGCGACGTGCGCGATGCGGGTCTGGACGGCCTGGAGGTAATCTGGGACCACATGCCCTACACCGAAGAGCTGCCGCCCGTCGACGCGGTGGTGGGATACCACCTTATGTTCTATTCCAACTGGGTGGATTTCTGGAACCAGGACGAGGAAGCGCTGCTGGCCGAATTCGGCGACATGGACCTGGTGCACGAGTACTATCACGGCGAAACGCCCGAAGACATGGTGCAGCACTACCGCGTGGACCTGCAGCGCGCCATAGACCTGAAAGCCGAATACGTGGTGTTCCACGTGTCGGAAGTGTCGCTGGAGGAATGCTTCACCTACGATTTCAAGTTCTCGGACGAACAGGTGGTGGAGGCTTCTGTTCAGCTGATAAACCGCCTGTTGGACGGCAGCGGCTTCCAGGGCGCGTTCCTTATGGAAAACCAATGGTGGCCGGGTCTTACCTTCACGCGGCCCGAGATAACACGCAGCTTGCTGGAAGGCGTGGAATACGTGGACAAGGGCATCATGCTGGACACGGG
>DMNP01000158.1 GCA_003452695.1 Eggerthellaceae bacterium | reverse complement strand
GCCCACGATGGCCACGTATTCGCCGGGACGGATTGTCAGGTTCATGCCCTCCACGACGTAGGGCATGTCGTCGTCGTAGCGGAAATACACGTCGTTCAGCTCGATGCGGCCCGTAAGCTCTTCGAGGATCTCCTTTTCCTCGGCGACCTCGGGTTCGGCGCGCAATATGGGCTCTGCCATGTCGAGATAAGGCTTGATCTGCGCAGACGCCCTGACTACGCCGGCAAGCGAGGCAAACGCCCCCGAAACCATGCCGAACGCCGCGAAAAACGCGATGTAGTCCGACGGGGCAACACGGGAAGTCGCGGCAAGGTAGTACAGCACGATGGCGCCCGCAAGCGTTACGGCCGTGCTAAGGGCGCTGCTCAGCTTCAAGAACAGCGGCGGGTTGTACTGCAGCTCGGCGCTCTTGGTGTAGGCGCGCGCCCATTGGACAAACGCGCGCTTCTCGGCACCGGCCAGCTTTACTTTCTGCACACCATGTATCAGGGCGAAGCTCTTGCCGTTTTCCTTGGCGGCAAGCTCCATCTGCCGGCGCGTCACGCGCATCTGCACGATTGCGGTGGCCAGCGTCATCGCAACCGTTGCGGCGATGATGGCAATCGAGGGCCACATGAGCGCCGGGGCGAATTGCGCGATCTGCGTTACGTACAGAAGCGAGAACAGGGCCGTGGTGCCAAGGGACAGCACGTTCGTCACGAACAGCTCGGCCAGGTTCTTGGCAGCAGCGCTGCGGCTTGCAAGCTCGCCGGCGCTGTAGTTGCGAAAGAACGTGGCCGGCAGGCTGAGGATGCGCATCATGAAAGCGGCCGCAACCGAAGTTGACATCTTCGTGCGTATGCGGTTGACGGCAATCTCGCGCGAAGCCGTGACCATCTGCTGAGAAAATGCGGTGCACAGCAAAAACGCCGCCGTCGACCACAGCACCGCATAGCTGCCGGTGCTGGCCACGTAGCCGGTGAGCACTTTCACGATGGGGGGCAGCAGCATGCCGACCAACGTGACGAGCAGCGTTATGACCACGAGCAATGCGAAGTCCACCGCATTCAGGCACTGCCTCATGTACGAGATGAGGTCGGGAATGCCGATTCGGCCGAGCGGCAAGGGCCGGTAGAAGCAGCGGGCCTCGGGCGCGAACGTCTTCGCGTTGCGCGCGTTCACGGTAACCTTCCGCCCGGTTTCATCGCGGAACCAATAGCCGACATAGGGCTTCGGAAACAGCGGCCGGGGCGCGCCATCGTCTGCGCCATATGCGATGAGAGGTCCGAAGGCGTCCTTGTACCAGCCCTCCGGCAGTTCCACCATGCGCTGCATGATGCCATGGGGCCGCAAGGCGTATTCCATCTGCTCGTCGGGGTCGGTTATGCCGGCGGGAATGTCCCGCGGGCTAATGTGGTAGTACTTCAAGATGTCGTCGACGGCCTCTTTCGACACGATGCGGCCGCTGGCCATCGAACCGGCAGCATGGCCGCCCACGACCGCCGAGGCCATGCGCAGGATGGAATCTTCGAACTGCTCCTGGTCGCCCAGCTCGCGCTGGCGAATCTGGTCGTCGAACATGCCCATAACCTCACCCCCTAGTCGTTGGACACCAAATCGGCGTATATGCCGCCTGCTGCATAAAGCTCGTCGTGCGTGCCGCGCTCGACGACCCTGCCGTGGTCGAGCACGATAATCTCGTCGCAATCGCGGATGGTGGAAAGCCGGTGCGCCACGATGATGCAGGTAATGCCCCGGTCCCGCACGGCCTGCACGAGTTCGTGCTCGGTCTTGGCATCGAGCGCGCTCGTGGCCTCGTCCATGATGACGATGCGCGGGTCGGCCGCCAGAACGCGGGCTATCTCGAGGCGTTGTCGCTGGCCGCCCGACAAGTCGCGCCCGCCTTCCAGGATCATGCCGGAATAGCCGCCTTCGCGGGCCATTATGTCGGCGTGGATCTGCGCATCGCGCGCGGCCATTATCACCTCGAAGTCCTCTATCGTTTCATCCCACATGCGTATGTTGTTGGCTATGGTGTCCTCGAACAGGATGATGTCTTGGTCCACGACGGCAACCGAGCTCGTGAACACGTTTTGGTCTATCTGTGCAACGGGCATGTCGTCGAACAGGATTTCGCCTTCCCATGGCTTGTACAACCTGGCAATCAGCTTGGAGAGGGTAGACTTGCCGCAGCCCGATGCGCCTACGAGCGCCACGCTCGCTCCCGGCTGCACGGTCATGCAGAAATCTTGCACAATCGGATCCGACAGGCGGGCATAGCCGAAGGTAACATGGCGCAACTCCACCTTCCCCTCCAGCTTGTCGTAGTCGGCGTGGGAATGTGGCGCATCGTCGCGATAATTCGAATCGACCGGATAGTCCATCACGTCGTCGATGCGTTCCATCTGCGTGCGCATTTCCTGCAGCGTCTGGCTGGCCTTCACGGTGGTCATGGCGGGGTTCATGAACAGCTGGAGATAGCCTTGGAAAGCCATGACCATGCCCAACAAGAACTGACCCTGCATGACGAGAAGCACGCCGATTACCAGCACGGCATAGTTGGCAAGGCTTGCCAGGAAATTCGGCACCATGCCCAGATACAGGTTCAGGTTCGCAAAGCGCGTGGTGGCAGTGTTCACCGACGCTTGGTACCCCGCCCATTTCTCGAAATATCCGTTCTCGGCGCCAGACGCCTTAATGGTCTCGATCATCTGGATGCCCGAGACGGTGGACGACTCGAGCTTGCCGGTGTCGCGCATCTGCACACGGGTAATGTTCACGCGCTTGCGGGATATATAGCTTGCAAGCAGCGAGTTTATGACGATGGTCGCGATGCCGACCGCCGTGAGCAAGGGCGAATAGCGGATCATGACCACGAGGTAGAACACCATCATGG
>DMNP01000246.1 GCA_003452695.1 Eggerthellaceae bacterium | reverse complement strand
CCTCGGGGAGAACGACGTTGGTGGTGCCACGGTTGATGTCGATAGCGGGCATGGTTGCCCCTTTCTACTTGTGCGCCGCTGCGTTAATCGCTTCCGCGAACAGCTGCGCGTTGGTCTTCTTGGCGGTCGCTCGTGCGCCGCCATCGTCTGTGCGCGTGGGATGGACGGGAAGCAGCTTCAGCAGTTGCTTCGCCTGCTCGGTCAGAGCGTCGGCATCGGCGCCGTTGAGCATCTGGATAACCTCGACGGGAACGCCTGCCTTGCCCGCTGCGGTCGCAACCGCTTCGGTGCGGGCCTGCTGCGCCCTCAGCTCGTCCAACTCTCGTTGGGCGCTCTCTGCCTGCGCTTGCAGCTCGGCAACCTTTGAGCCGTCCACGAATCCCTCGTACTTGCGGCGCTCCTTCGTGCGGGCTTCGCCAACCAGTCGGTTCACGTCCTCCTGCGTGAAGGTGCGCTCTTGGCCAGACTGGGCAGCTGCGCCAGTCTCGCCGTTGACCTCAGTTGCCTGAGTGCTTTCGTCGGCCATCGCTGACCTCCTTTCCCCGCCCTAGCGGGTGTCGGTGCGACGATTCACCGCCCGTCGCATTGCGTGGGTATGAAAAAACCGCCCTTGCGAGCGGTTGATTCGGTAAAGCTGTAGTCGATTTAACGTTCTTTGCGCCTTGCGCGCGCGTTGGACGCGGCACGCTTATACCTGTCCATGATTTGTTGGCGTTCCTCTGCAACGGTCGTGCCATTGCGCTCGGCGCGCTCCTTGGCCTTGGTGTCGATTGCGTCCTGCCAGCGCTCTTTAATGGCCTTTGGGTCGTATCCCTCGACCTTTGAGCCGCCCCACGACGGAACAACACGGCAATCACAGCCGTTGTGCGTGTGGCTTGCGCCAACCTCGCTCGAATAGACGTATCCACGCGAAGCGAGCATCAGGCAGAAGTCGCACGTCTCTGCGCCCGTTGGGACGCGGGCATACTTGGGCTTTCGCCTGTCGCGCCTACCGTTCTCGATAACGGTGTTCGCAGCCGAGACGCGCATTTCGTAGTCCAGCCGCTCTAGGCAGAGGTCAACGAACCCCTGCGTGTCACCGTCCACGACGTGCTGCGCGAACGCCCGCACTGACTCGCTCGTTGCTTCGGGGACGCGCCCGCTCAACGCAAGCGGAGTGGACGCTTCGCCAATCTCAATCTCGCGCAGCCCGCTGTAGAACTCGGCGGCAAGCAGCGCCACCATGTCGGTCGCGCCGCCGCACCACTTCTGCATGATTTCGATGGCTTGGTCACGGATGGTCGCAACGTCCTGCGACATGTCGATGCCCGCCAGCTCTTCGGCAAGCATCGCGCGTGACTCGTCAGAGAGCTGGTTAATCGCCTGCGTGAAGCGGTCGATATAGGCCCTCGGAATCTCTGCCACCGCTACTCACCGCCAAAGATGGCGTTGAACGCCGCGCTGGACGCTGCGCGCGCTTCGTCGCTCTTCACCGCGTCTAGGTCTGCGTCGCTGATGCCAACCATGCGTGCGGCCACGTCGGTCGCGCCGAAACCAGGGCGCACGGAGTTGACCTTTACCACCCAATCGGCCATTTCGGAGCGGGAGTGGATGAGCGGGTCGGCGAAGCTCGCCGTGATGCTGCGATCTCTTTCGTCCAGCTGGTCGGTGGTTACGTTGCGCTCGACGGCAAGCGCCGCGCGCATCACGCGCTCGATGGTCTTGCGGTCTGCTTCGATATCGCGCTGGGCGATAAGGCAGATATCCTCGCGCGACGCGCCGATTGCTTCCGCGCTGGACGGGTTGTCCTGCACGATGCCGAGCGAGTTGAGCGGCACGCCCGTCGCGCCAGAGAACTGACACGCAAGCGCTCGCAGCTCGTCCACGAACGGCTGCGGCGAGTTGCCAGAGAGCTGCTGGATGGCGGTCTTCGCATCGCCGTTCTCGTCAATCTCGGTGGCGATAACGCGGTCAAGCTGGTACTTCAGCTTGTTGTCAACAACCGCTTCGTATTGCTCTGGGAGCAGGTTGAGAAGCGCAAGCTTGGGCACGCTGTAGTACGCGCCCGCCACCTGCATGTGCCACATGCACCTGATTGCATCGTCGGTGAGCGTGCGCACGAACCGCGTGATGCGCGTGCGCCCGAAGGGGTTCATCGTGCCAGTACCGTCATGGCAGAACACGTAGAGCGACGGTTCTGATTCGGGCGTGAAGCCGTCTTCAGCCGTCCATTGCCCCGCCGCCACCTGACGCAGCTCCACGACGTTGCCGGGGAGGTGCAGGTTCACGATGGTCGGCACTGGGGTTCCGTTGCTCCACGGTGTCCGCTCGATGCGGGCGATTGCGAGTCCAGCGCCGACAACGCCCTCCTTCCCATCAGGGGAGGGGATGGCGGTGAACGTCTCCGCGCTATGGAAGCGAACCACGGCATGCCCCGCACGGTTGCGGGTCACGGTAGCGGCCATGCATCCGTAGAGCAGCTTCGGCGCAAGGTGGCGGTTGTAGGCGTTGACCACGTTGGAGCCGTCCAAGATGGACAGCAGCGCCGAATCGTCGTAATCGTCGGGCGTGTTGAAGCGCTCCAACGTGATGCGGTCTGCCAGCGCGTCCACGGCCTTGCTCGGCCAATGGCACGTCTGGTCATTCGGAATGTCAGCGCCAACGCCGTAGTCTGAGACGATAACCTTGCCGTCGTAGTAGCGGCGCAGCGTCTCGTTGTGCGACGCATGCTCCGCGTACTCGTCCACGAGGATGCCGGCGAGCCACGCCGTCTCTTCGGTCAGCCCGTCGGCCTGCTTGATGCCGCTGAGGTCTACCGTCGCGGCACTCAGCGGTTGCCAGAGATTAGGTTGCATCATCCAATCCTTCCCCTGCGCTTAGGGTCGCGCTTGGTCGTTCTCGCGGCCCACAGCGCCAACGCGCAAGCGTCCAGCCGCTCTGGACACTCGCCGCCGAAGCCATAGCCGCCGTCCTTGCCTATCGCGCGCCGAGTAGCGCCCAAAGCGCTCTCGGTGAGCGCTGAATCGTCCAGGTGAGTGAGCGTGCCGTCGTTAATCGCGTTCACGAGCATCGCGTCTGCCGTGATCGCGTCCTGCGTGCGCGCGACCATGACGGCCTGCTTCGGCATGCCCGCCTTGACGAGCTGCTGCGCAAGGTCGGTCGCGTCCGCGCGCCCGTCCACGGCAACCGCCGCAGCCCTGTCCTTGCGCGCCACGAGCCAATCAACGAGCCATCCAATGCCCGCGACCGTCGGCTCCGTGCGCATGAACTCGACGTGTGCGCCTGCCGTGGTGGTCGCTGCTGCGGCCAGCGAGACGCTGCGTCCGTCGGGCGTGAATCGCACGCCGTAGGCAAGCTTCTCCGCGCTTGAGGGCGCTGTCTTGGTGGTGGTGGCCGTCCATGCCATGCTTGTGATGAGAAAGTCGGCCACGCGCATGCTGGGATTCCAACGCCCTAGGTACTCACGCGCAAAGCTGTCAGGCTTCATCACGTAGCTGTCGATAGCGTCCAGCATCACGTCCTCGCGGATGCGATA
>DMNP01000260.1 GCA_003452695.1 Eggerthellaceae bacterium | reverse complement strand
GTCGCTAGCCCTGGCAAGCGGGGCAGCGGCCATCACCTATACCATCCAGGCATTGGCGGGAACAGGCGAGCACATCGTGGCGCAAAAGACCATCTACGGCGGCAGCTTCAACCTGCTCGGGCACACGTTGCCGCTGTACGGCATCGACACCACCTTCGTCGACGTGCACGATCTGAACGAAGTGCGCGCCGCCATCCAGCCCAACACCAAGGCCATCTTCGCCGAAACCCTCGGCAATCCCAACAGCGACATCCCCGACATCGACGCGCTGGCGGAAATCGCCCACGAACATGGCATTCCCCTGGTCGTCGACAACACGTTCGCCACGCCCTTCCTGCTGCGCCCGATTCAGCACGGAGCCGATATCGTCGTGCATTCGGCCACCAAGTTCATCGGCGGCCACGGCACCACGCTCGGCGGCATCATCGTCGATTCGGGCAACTTCGACTGGAAGGAATCGGGCAAGTACGCCCCCATTGCCGACCCGAACCCAAGCTATCACGGCGTCTCGTTTGCCGATGCAGCAGGGCCGGCCGCCTTTGTCACCTACATCCGCGCCATCCTGCTGCGCGACACCGGTGCCTGCATATCCCCGTTCAACGCCTTCCTGCTGCTCCAAGGCGTCGAGACGCTTTCGCTCAGAATCGAGCGACACGTTGCCAACACCAAGCACGTCGTGGATTACCTGGCAAGCCATCCCCTGGTACGGAAGGTGAACCACCCTTCCCTGCCCGACCACCCCGACCACGAGCTGTACCAGCGGTACTTCCCGAACGGGGGAGCGTCTATCTTCACATTTGAAATCGATGGCGGCCAAGAGCAAGCCCATGCGTTCATCGACGCGCTCCAGGTATTCTCGTTGCTTGCGAACGTCGCCGACGTGAAAAGCCTCGTCATCCACCCGGCAACGACCACGCATTCCCAGCTTACGCAAGAAGAGCTGCTCGAATCCGGCATTACCCCGGCAACGATTCGGCTCTCGATCGGCACCGAGCACATCGACGACATCATCGCCGACCTGCAACGGGGTTTCGCCAGGCTTTAGCAGGGGCATCTGCATCCCGCTGGCTGCGTCTTCCAGCGGGCAGCGGGATGCAACAAGCGCCGGCAGTTATCGCCCCAGGCATGGGCCAAGCCGTAGTCAGTTCCGAAATAGGTTACTTTTCGCGGCCCGGCCAGAAGCGCGGGGCGGGGAGAGCACGTGAATAAAACCGCCTGGTCGTTATATTCAGCCGCTTTTGAACATACAGGCTATAAAGGAAACGGGAACCAAGACCAGCGAGCCCATGCGCCTGGTGGAATGGCCGGGGCATGCGGGCACGTTCCTTACCTCGAAAGCCGGCAAATTGCAGAAGCTGACAATCGGCAACCTGGGCGGCGGCACGCCATCGCTGACCTATACGGATATGGGCCTCGCGAACTTCAACGTGAACTCGTTTGGCCTCGATTCCACCGGGTCGGTCATCTTCTGGCCAGCCTGCAGCGAGGACAACGCCGGATACACATACGACGCCTCGGGCAAGGGAACAGCGCGAAAATGGACCGAAGTTCACCAGATAATGGGGTCGCGCCTGCGGAACGGCACGTTCTCGGACCCGTTCGTATACGGCGAGGTAACGCACGACATGCACGTCATGCAGGTAATCGACTACCTGAGCTCGTCCACGCTTACCATACTCAGCGTGGACATGAAGGACGCCCTGAAGGGCAAAGCCGACTTGTGGTTCACATCGATTCCGCTCGTGAAATGCGCGAACGTCATCGGTTGCGAAGCGGCTTCCTCTTTCGCGTATCCGGGCGAGAAGGCGCTGTTCTACCTGACCGTTCGAAACGACGGCAACACGTACCTTTCCGGCTTCACCGCGAAGCTGTCCGAGCAGGGCAAAACGGCCATCGGCCCGGCCAAGCTCGAGTTCTCGAAAGCCACGCTGTGCGAATCGGGCTATAACCCAGCCGATGGCGGCAGCCTGAAAAACATCGAGCCCGACTATGCGCTCGCACCGGGCAAGACATCGGTCTATCAGGTCGAAATTACCATCCCCAACGACTGGAAGGACGAAAAGAAGGTAAGCGTGTCGGCGGCAGAAGCGGTTGCCGCAAGTGCCGGGGGCGTTAAAACCCAGGCCGATGGCGATGTTGCAGACGAGGACATCGAGGAATACGTGGTGGGCACGGGAGACTTGGGCGACCAAGACTACGACGAAGAGCTCGACACCGGCAAGGGCAAGGTGCCCTTCGACATCCTGCATGTCTGGTACGACGACAGCTACGACGACGACGCAGAGGAAGACTACGCCGATGCGCCCATGGAAAGCGACGAGGACGGCCCGCACGAGAAGGGCCCGTCAATCAAGCCCACGCCGGTCAAACCGTCTCCCGCAAGCCCATCGTCTTCGCGCACAACCCCCTCGACCGGCGACTTCGCGTTCCCGTTCGGATTGGCAGCGGCCGCAGCCGCAGCCGCCGGAGTTGGCATGGCGGCCTATTCGAAACGCCGCAGCGAACTCGAGGAAGGCAAGCTGGCCGGCGAACACGAAGGCGAATGATGCACGCCACGGCAAACCGCAACTTCATCTGGGCCGAGGACCACTGCCGTCGGCCCGGATGCAAGGCATCGCCCCATCGTGCAATTGCCCTGCCGGAAGCACGGGAATTGCTTTTCGCGGCCCGCCGGGGCTGCGCGGCGCCCTACGGTTCGATGTTCAGGATTTCCACGAGGCCGGTCGCATCGAAGACCTCCATTACCTCTTCGTTCGGATGAAGCAGGCGCAGGCGACCGCCGGCGCCGTTGCACCGCTTGCTGGCGGCCACGATGACGCGCAAGCCGGCGGAAGCCACGTATTCGAGATTGGCCAGGTCGAAATCCACGTTCGCCACATCTTCGGGCAAAGCCGCTATCTCGGCTTCCAGGTCGGGCGCCGCCGCCACCGTAAGTTTTCCATCCAAGGCTATGACGGCATTGGCATTTTCAACGGTCGTTATCAGCTCCATGCAATCCCCGCCTCCTCCTTCGCGCTTGCACGCGCAATCATGCCGCCCCTTCGCTATCCAGGCGCTGGCGCTCCACAAGCTCGGCAAACAGACCCCCTCGTTCGATGAGCTCGTCGTACGTGCCGTCCTCGACGATGCGCCCGCCTTCCAGGTACAGGATGCGATTGCAGTTCTTTATGGTGGAAAGCCGATGCGCGATGACGATGCGCGTGCAGGCAAGCGCATCCAAAGCCTCGGACACCTGCTTTTGCGTTCGGTTGTCAAGCGCGCTCGTGGCCTCGTCGAAGATGAGCACGCGCGGCTTCGGCGCCACGGCGCGCGCTATCATCAGGCGCTGCTTCTGCCCGCCCGATATGCCTCCCGAACCTTCCGAGATTACCGTCTGCATGCCCATGGGCATGGCACGGATATCCTCGGCAATGCCCGCGATTTCGGCGGCTTCCCATGCATCGTCGAGCGATAGGTGCGGCGCCGAAATCGTGATGTTGGAGTACACGTCTTCCGCGAACAGGGTGCCGTCCTGCATGACCGTGCCGATGCGACGGCGAAGCGATCGCAGGTCGATTCCCGTCATGTCCTTCCCGTCGTAGTAGATGGCACCCCGCTCCGGCGTCTCGAAACCCAGGAGCAGCCGAACGAGCGTCGATTTGCCGCAACCCGACCTGCCCACGATGGCCACGTATTCGCCG
>DMNP01000421.1:4627-5393 GCA_003452695.1 Eggerthellaceae bacterium | reverse complement strand
ACGGGCATCCTGCCCATCCGCAAGTGCGGCAAGCACAGCGCGCTGAACCTGTTCACGGAGTACTCCATGACCAACCCCAGGGACATCCCGCACCTGTTCGGCTTCAACGCGTCGGAGGTCGAGCGGCTGTGCGGCGAGTTCGGCATGGACTACGCCGAGATGGGCCAGTGGTACGACGGCTACCTGCTCGGCGACGAGCGCATCCACGTGTACAACCCCCGCTCGGTCTCCGGCGCCATATCCAGCCGCAGGTACTCCAGCTACTGGACCGACACCGAGACCTACGAGGCGCTGCAGGTCTACATCGACATGGACTACGAGGGGCTCGCCAGCGACCTGCTGATGATGATGGACGGGGCGAGGGTCCCCGCCGACGTCGAGGGGTTCGCCAACACCATGACGGAGTTCCGCGACAAGGGCGACATGTACGCCCTGCTCGCGCACCTGGGCTACCTGGGCTACGACCGGGTGGAGCGCGCCGTGTTCATCCCCAACGAGGAGATCCGCCGCGAGTTCGTGAACGCGCTTCGCGGCGGCGCGCGCCCCGGGCTCGCGCGTCTGGCGACCGAGTCGCGCGAGCTCGTCCGCGCCACCTGCGACGGCGACGAGGGATACGTCGCCGACGCCCTGGAAAGGGCGCACTCCTGGGCGGCGGGGCCTCGCTACTACAACGACGAGCAGGCCCTGCGCGCGGCGGTGAAGTTCGCCTACCTGGCCGCCATCGACGACTACCTGCGCATAGACGAGCTGCCGGGCGGCCGGGGCT
>DMNP01000421.1:0-4438 GCA_003452695.1 Eggerthellaceae bacterium | reverse complement strand
CGCTCGCCGGCCTGTCCGGCGAGTGTCTGCTCGTGGGCATCACCTACAACGACACCACCTGCGAGCACTCCTGCGCCATCGAGCGCATCGAGCTGTGAGGCACGCCACCTGCCAGCCAGGCTGCCCAGCAATGCCCGATAGGGCTTGGCAGTGGTGACCGCAATGTCGGCGCTCTGCGGCTGGCGGCATGGCAGGCGGGCCGTCGCGCGAGCGTTGCGCAATCTGGACTTCGACCGCTGCGCAAAATATGCTCTGCGGCGCTATGCTTCTCGCTCCAAGAGCAGATTGCACACGGCCAGAATAGCTAAGGGCATGTGCCTGGGCAGTATCGTCTCGGCGTTCCCGAACCGGAATGAAACACGAGACGATTCCCCCAAGGTTGACGTACAATCTTCTCATCAGTTAGAGCGTCCGGCTCGTTGCGCCCCACCACGGGCCTTCATGATGAGACGGCGAATCGGGGGATAGGCAGGCCGTGCGGGATGCCAAGCAGAAAGCGTGCACGACCGTAGCGGTCGTGATTACCTGGAACCGCAAAGACGTGCTGCGGCAGTGCCTCGATTGCATTCTCGGACAGCAAGGGGCCGACTGCGATGTCTTGGTAATCGACAACGGGAGCATCGACGCAACATCCGACATGATAGCCGCCGATTATGCCACCCCTCGCGTCCACTACCTAAACACCGGGGACAACATAGGGGGAGCCGGCGGCTTCATGTGCGGCATCGAAGCTGCGGCAGCGATGGGCTACGACCGCATATGGGCCATGGATGACGATTGCCTTCCCCACCCCACCGCACTGGCCGAGCTGCTGAAAGCCGATGAGACACTGGATGGCAACTGGGGCTTTCTCTGCAGCGCCATCTACTGGACCGACGGCGAGATCTGCGTTTTCAACCGCCCAAAGAAGGACGTCTTCAGGCATGTTGACGAGCACGACTACCAGCAGCATCTGGTCCCCGTGAAAATGACCTCCTTCGTCTCCGTGATGTTCCGCGCGGAGGTGGTCAGGCGGGTGGGGCTGCCGATAGCAGAGTACTTCATCTGGACGGATGACTACGAATACACCGGTCGCATATCGAAGCGATACCCATCCTACGCGGTTCCTGCCAGCAAAGTCGTCCACGCCATGAAGGCAAACGCTCGCCCAAGCCTGGCAACCGAGGACGCGGGGCGAATCGGGCGCTTCTACTACCTTTCCCGCAACGATGCGCACTGCTACCGGCAGCACGGCGCAATGGGCTATGCGTATCTTGCCGCAAAGGTGACCTACACTGCCGTCGACGTCCTTTTGCATGCACGCTCGGGCCGAGGTGAAAGGCTCTACCAGCTCGTGCGGGGAACAGTCGACGGATTGGCATTCGATCCAGTCGTACGACGATTGAAGCCCAACAGCCATTCGAAGGGCATGGTAGTCACATGAACGGGAAACAAGCCGTCAAGAACATTCTCGCAATCCTTCTCGGAAAAAGATTCGACGCGCTGGGCCTTAAGCGAATCCAAGAAGCCAGCGTTATATCTTTCGATGTGTTTGACACCCTCGTAGTCAGGGACTGCTCGTCGCCCGCTGTCGTGTTCGATATCGTGGAAAGGTGCTATAACGCAAGCCATCCGTCCGCGAAAGTGATGGGTTTTCGGGATGCAAGAAAGGCCGCAGAGCGCAAAGCGCGTGGAATCGTTCCATCGGGGGAACCGTCGATTTTCGAAATCTACGCGCTGCTGGACGAGCGCTTCAGTAAGGCGGCCCCCGATCTGCTCAGCTTCGAGCTTGATACCGAGCTGCGCATATGCCGCACCAACCCAGAAGCAAAAGCGCTCTACGACGCATTGCTTGCAATGGGAAAACGAATCGCCATAGCGTCTGACATGTACCTTGGCTCAGACGAGGTCGGAAAGATACTCGCAAAATGTGGCTATGCAGGATACGAGCGGCTTTACGTTTCGTCCGATGCCGGTATAACGAAGCGCAACGGGCACTTGTTCCAGCGAATGGCAAAGGACATGAACGTGGCGTGTAAGGACATTCTGCATGTGGGCGATCACGTTCTTTCCGATTACCTTGTGCCCAAGCGGCTGGGGCTTCGTTCTTTCCTGTATCGCCAAGGACTGAAACAGCAGGGTTTGTTTGCGAGCAGGTATGGCTACAAGGGAGATTCGCTTGCCAACGACGTGCTTGGCGCGGTAATCGCCAACAGAATCGATGCGTATAGCGAAGACGTCCGAGACTGGATGGGATACGCGGTACTCGGCCCGCTTTTGTACGGGTACATAACGTGGCTGCGCGAAATGTGGACCGATGAAGGACGCCCCGGCATCCTGTTCCTTTCCCGCGAAGGCGCTATCCTCATGCAAGCATGGAATCACCTGTTCGGCGAAGGCGGACCGGCGCGTTACGCGAACGTTTCCCGCCTGGCGCTGTGTCGCGCTATGGCGGGCCGCGCAAAAAGCTACGACCAGCTGTTCGACATCTTTTCCTGCTTAACGAGAGGCTGCAAAACGCTCGGAGATTATTTCGACCTTCTCGGCGCCGATCCTGGAAGCGTCCCGTTCAAACGCTTTGGCCTTGCGAGAGAATCGCCGTTTCCCAGTTCGGACAAGGAAGCCGTCTACCATCTGGTGAAGCAGCATTGCAACGAATTCTTCAGCGTCCAGCACGACTTGCTAGTTGACTATCTTCAAATACGAACGAGATTCGAGGATGCGTCAAACTCTACAAAGAATCTGATCATATGCGACATTGGTTGGTCGGGAACGATGCAGGTGCTTCTGCAGCAGGCTCTACCTTCGAAGAAGACGATCGGGGCGTATCTGGCCGTGAGCGATTTCCAAAACGACGAGGCGAGAACGCTCAGACGGCACGAACTCGATAGAAGGGGCTATTGGTGCGATGTTGATAGATGGGATTCGGACGGAAGGGTTTTCCGGTTCACGCAATCTGCCATCGAGACCCTGTTCCTTAACAGCGAAGGGAGCACCGTTTCGTATACACGTACCGCAGACGGAGTAGCCCCGGTTAAGGAAGAGGGCGGCTGCCTTGGCGAAGCCGAGCAATCGGCCGCGCGTCTGCATGCTGCCGCACTTGCCTTTATCGATGATTGCAGGTCGGCCAATCTTCAGTCCCTTATCGGCGCGCCGGGGTGCGAAACCGTTTTGCTGCCCTACATAAACACCGTCGTTCGTCCGACTTCGAAGGCCCTTGAGTTCTATTCTCGCGTCACGTTCGTTAACGGAATCAAGGAGGTTGGTTTTCTGCCGTTGCGAGGTTTGCCGTATTACCTTACGCATCCTCGTGAAGCCATACGTGAACTGGAACTCAACAACAGCAAAGTTCTCTGGCTTAAAGGCCTTCTGAAATTACCTCTCCCCTATTTCCAATTCCTCTGCTTCTTAACATCGAAAGTAGACCTGAAAAGCGAGTATGCGAAAAGCATCGAGCCAGACAGCGAAAGGGACAGGTAGCCCGTCTCATCCGTCCCCTGTCACGCAAAACGCCTGGGAAACGAATATTGCCATCACGCCCGAAGCCAAATACAGCTGCGCAGTCTCGACCATAAGGTACGCCGAACAAAGGAGCAGAATCACCATGACGAGAAAATGCGGGTTGTCCCGCGAGAGCTTGCGGACGGCTACGACGTAGGTCGCCGCCATCGCAACAAACGCGAAAGCCCCCACGCATAGCGCGAGCCTGCTGTAGCCGCAGTCGACGCTCGTGAACGGCAGACCGGTATGGTAGTTTGACACAGAAGCATACTTCGCGCCAAACAAGGTGAACCCGCCATGGCTGGAATAATACTGGTGGGCGAAATGCGGCCTTTCATGGAGGAGTTTGTTAAATAGCGCGAAGACGGGATTATCGGCGCTGTAGAAAGCCGTCGAGACAATCATGGCCAGCAGCATGAGGAACGGCAGAACGGTAAGGGTCGCGAAGAAGACCTTGCCGGGAACCAGGTCCGCGCCCCTTCGCCTCATCGCATGCCCGACCACGACCGCAATGGCCAAAGCCGCGAGCACGGCAGCTGCAGCATGAGAGCTGAGGAAGACGTAAGAAAACACCGACGAGATGGCGGAGACCGCGAGCGAAACCCACCAGGTTCGCCTGTACCAGCAGGAGTACGCCAGGGCGGCGCAGCACGCGAATAAAAGCGACCCGATACCGTTCGGGTGCCCCAGGCCATACGAGAACACCAGGCGGGAGTTGGGGATGACATCCTTGTTGTATATTATCCCGAGCGTAGAAAGCACTAGCACGACGGAGATCATGGCTAGGAGCGCAAGGCTGTAGACGTCGCACAACCTCCGAAGCCTGATGCCCCCGACGGCAACCATGATCACGCATGTGTGGACGAGAAGGTAATCGTTTGTGTACGCAGACGAGAAGACAAGCAGGGTAAGCGTTATGACGAACAAAGCGATTTGCCCGCTGGAGAGCGCACGCCTC
>DMNP01000262.1 GCA_003452695.1 Eggerthellaceae bacterium | reverse complement strand
GCCCTCACCCCATGCCCGGGGCGGGTCTCCTGGCCAAGCCGTGGGCAGTAACACCGCATCTGCTGCGTTCGCGATAAGAACATGCCGTCCATTTGGCCGCAGGGCCGTGCATCTGGTATGCTGTGCAGTCGGACGAAGAACATACAGCATGTGCCGTAACGTAAACAGAAACGAAGCATGGCCAGAGGCAGCGAATCACAACGCAACGAAGAACCGCAGGCGCGCGTGTACAAGGCGGGCGCTGTTCACAAGCGCCGTCTGAACCGCAAGGACCTGCCCAAAGTCGTGCCCGACCCCGTCGAAGCAGATGCTGCGGACGAGCGGCCGCCACGCGATGCGCGCCGCACGCATTTCTCGGACATGCCCGTGCCTCCGGCCGACGGTGCCGTGCAGCGAAAGCTCGCGGGCGGCCTTGCCTCCGCGGCGATTGAAGGAGAAGCGCCGCCCGCGCAGGCACCTGCGTCCGAGGTTGCCGCTTCATCCGCGTCGGTGCCCGAGAGCCGGCCGTCGCTGACAGAGCGCATTGCAAAGCCCCTGGTGCGACGCCGTAAGGCGGGGGAGGCGGAGTCGAACGAAGCTTCGCCTGGCACGGACGTCTCTGGTTCCAAAGATGTCGAAGGCGCCGAGCAGGGTGGGGAAATGCCGTCGGGCCAGTCGCGGCCGGATGGCGCAGGCGAGGTGCCGGGCGCAGATGCGCCGGCGGCTGGCGCGCAGGCAGCTGGCCCGAACGCTCCCGACGCCCCCGGCTCTGCCAACGCCCCCGACGGCGCAAGCGCCCCCGACGCCCCCGATGCTGCAAGCGCCCCCGACGCCGCCGATTCTTCTCGCGAGTCGTCCGCCGCGAAGCCCAAGCACCCGAAGCGCCGCATCGTCATCGTCGTGGTGGCCATCGTGGTCGTGTGTGCCCTGGTCGTCGCGGGTTTCTTCGCATGGAACCGCTGGCTGCGCTACGACGACCATGCCGACATGCAGGGCCAATGGTATGTTGTCGGCACGATCGTGCCCGTAACAATAGAAGAAGGCGGCATTCGCCTTACCGATGACGTGTCGTATGAATACTCCATCGACGAGCACGACAAGACCATCCAGTTCTCGTTCGGCCCGATGAAGGGCCAGGGAAACTACTGCTTCAGCGACGATCGTCAGTACCTTGTCATCACCGACGGCAACGAGTATTCTGCGGCGACCATGTCGGCCGAGGAACTGGTTCGGACGTTCCGGGACCTGGTGGCCGCCTCGGAGGGAGCCAGCACTTCGATGTCTGGCAAGCTCGGGATAACGGCCTTGCGGCGCATACCCAGCCCCATTGCCAAAATCATGAAGGAGGCCGAAGCGCAGGCCGAAGCCGCGCGAAAGGCCGCTGAAGAGCGGGCGAAGCGCGAAGCCGAGGAACAGGCGGCCCGCGAAGCCGCCGAGGAACAAGCCGCAGCGCAGGCCGCGGCAGAAGCGGCTGCCCAGGAAACCGCCGGCTCGTACTACTATTACTATCCCGAAGACGCCACGGCCGCGGATGCCGGGGCGGCGTACTACGACACCGGCGCGTACGCGGACTACTACGTGGATGCTTCCGCATACGGCTATGAAGAAACCTACGCGGGGGAAGCCGCGTACTAAGGAGACGATGAATAATGCTGTCGAGGCCAGAAATCGCCGGGCGGGCGCGATTCTCCTGAAAATCGAACGCGCCCACTGGCGTGGGCGACGAGATTTGAAGGCGAAGCGCGCTCGCCCTGCGAAACCCCGGCCGGCATGATTGTTTGCCGTCTTCCTCGGGGCAAGATGCAAGGAGGAATGCCCGTGCAAGAACAGAGAGACGAGATGCAAGATAAAGAGCAGGCGTCGGTTGCCGCCGCTCAGGCCGACGACGTCTCGCAGGCCGCTGGTGCCCAGGTCGCCGACGACCCGCAGGCCGACGACCCGCAGGCCGACGACCCGCAGGCCGCTGGAACCCCGGCCACCGACGCCCCGCGCCCCGACCCAATTCAGGTGCGCGCCATCACCGTGCAGACGGGCCGGTTGGTCTGCGAGGTGGCCATTCCCGAACAGCGACACCGCCAAACCACCCCGCGGCTGGCAGCGTTCGCCACGGGCCAGTACCCCGACCTTCCCCAGCATGCGTGCGTGAACGACCGGGGTCCCACGTTCGGTTCTGCCATGGAGCACACGAGCGTCGCCCATTTGCTCGAACACGTTGCCATCAGCATTCAGACAAGGCGCGACGACGATGCGCAGCGCACGTTCGTCGGAACCACCGAGTGGCTGGACGAGCAGGGCGGGCTGGCCCGCGTGCAGATAAGTTTCCACGACGACTTGGAGGCGCTGCGTGCATTTAACGATGCTACACGCTTTGTTAACACGGCTGTGCTAACCTGCCTATCATGACAGACGCACACATAACATTCGAAACGGCCCCCGACAAGGTGGCCGCGCGCATCACCAAGATGCGCCCCTCGGCCGTCCGCCTGCTTTTCGCGGCGGCCACCCGACCCGACATCATATCGCTGGCGGGCGGAATGCCCGACGTGTCGCTGCTGCCCAAGAGCGCCGTGCGCAAGGCCGCGAAGGCCGCTGTGGACAAGCAGGCCGTAACCCTGCAGTACGGCGGCACGAACGGCCTGCCGGATACGGCCGCCGTGTTCTGCGACCTTGTGCGCGACCTGGGAATTCGCCACAAGCCGGAAAACGTTATCATCACGACGGGCGCGCAAGAGGCGCTGGACCTGGTGGCCAAGACCTTCGTCGACCCTGGCGACATCGTTCTTACGGAAGGTCCGACCTATCTGGGCGCGCTGCAGGCGTTTTCGGCCTACGAGCCCGACATCCGCACCATCGCCTTCGATGCCGACGGCATGCGCATGGACCTTCTCGAAGAAGAGCTGAAGCGCATCGGCAAGGGAAACCCGCGGCTGAAGTTCCTCTACACCATCCCGAATTTCCAGAACCCGGGCGGCGTGACCATGACGCCCGAGCGCCGCAAGCGCCTTATCGAGCTTTCGCACGAATACGACTTCATCGTGGTGGAGGACGACCCCTACGGGCGCCTGCGCTACGAGGGCGGCCATTGCCTGCCCCTGCGCGCGCTGGACGATTCGGTGGTCTACCTGGGCACGGTGTCGAAGATGTTCGCGGCGGGCCTGCGCGTGGGATGGATCATGGCGCAGCCGGGCGTAATCGGAAAGATAAACCTCGCCAAGCAGGGAACCGACCTGTGCGGCAGCATGTTCGACCAGGTAATGGCGGCTGCCTACTTCACCGAAACCCCATGGCAGCACACGTTGCAGAAGTTCGTGAAGACCTACGACAAGCGCCGCCGCGCCATGCTGGATGCGCTGGACGAGTTCTTCCCGCCCGAGGCCACGTGGACGCGCCCCGAAGGCGGCTTCTTCGTGTGGGCCACGCTGCCGCAGTACGTGGATGCCAATTCCATGCTGGCCGAGGCGCTGGACCACGGCGTTATCTACGCGCCGGGCGATGCCTTCTTCCCCGACGGCAAGCGCGGCCGCAACAGCATGCGGCTGAACTTCAGCTACGAATCGCCCGAGAACATCCGCGAGGCCATCCGCAGGCTGGCCGAGGTTATCGAGGATCGTCTGGAACTATACCGCGCCTTCATTTCCGCGGGCGCTATCAAGGAATAACCCGATGCGGGCGCTTGCACGCCCGGTCGGCAGGAATGGGAGCACAACATGGCCAAAGTAGCAGTACTTATGGGCGGCAGTTCGTTCGAACGCGAATTTTCGCTGATCAGCGGCAAGAACGTGTGTGCCGCTCTGGAAGAGGCGGGCCACCGCACCGTGCCGCTGGACACCAACGACCAGCTGGTGCCCACCTTGCGCAGCGAACGCCCCGACGTGGTGTACAACTCGCTGCACGGCAAGCACGGCGAAGACGGCACCATCCAAAGCTTGCTGGAATTTCTGGAAATCCCGTTCGTGGGGTCGCCCGCGCACGTGTGCCATCGCTCGTGGAACAAGGACGCGCTGCATTCCTCGCTTATAAAGTATCGCCAGATATCCGGCGAAACCGACGGCGTGGCATCGTGGCCCCCGGGCGTGTTCATTGCCGCCGACGCCTTCAAGAGCATGGGCGCGGCGACGGCGCTCGATTTGGTGGGCGAACGCATTCCGGGCGGCTACCCGGTGTGCGTGAAGCCCGCGCACGGCGGTTCCGCCTTGGGCATCCACCGCGTTGAATGCCAGGACGATCTGGGCGAGGCCATACTGGATGCGCTTTCCTACGACGATGCCGTGAACATCGAGCAGTGGGTGGAAGGCGTGGAATTGTCCGTGGCCATCGTGGGCACCGGTTGGGACGCGCGCACGCTGCCGCCGGTCGAAATCGTGCCGCGTCGCGGTTTCTTCGACACCGAGGCGCGCCTGAACCACGAGCTGGTCGACTTCTACTGCCCGGTGCGCTTGGATTCGCTGTGGAGCAACGAAGAGGAAGCGCAGGCCATCCGCGCCGAGATCGAGCGCGCCGCCCTGGAGGTGTATCGCGCATATGGCGTGGTCGACTTGGGCCGCATCGACATGATATGGGACGGCGGCGCCGCCCGCTGCTTCGAGGTGGACGTGTCGCCAGGCATGACCAACCATTCGCTGTTCCCCGTTGCGGTGAAGGCCGCGGGCCTTTCGCTTTCCGAGGTGTTGGACGAGCTGGTTCGGCAGTACGTATAGCCCTTCGAGCGGACGAACGCTCCGGCGGGGGGAATGCACAAGTTGCTGCGGTCTGTAACGGAAAGGAAACCAAATAGCGCGGCAAGGCGTGTTTTTTGGTGCAAGTGCATGGCAAGTGCGTATAATGGACGTACGTTTGGCAATCAATAGGAGGAAGTATGGGAAAGATTTTTTCGTTCGTTACCGGTGCAGCTATCGGTGCCCTGGCGGCGCTTGCGTTCGCACCGCAGGCTGGCGAGCAAACGCGCGCCCTGGTAGCCGAGAAGGCAGGCGCGCTTGCCGGCGAGGCCAAGGACTTCGGCGCGGGCTTCCCGGGCAGCGCCAAGGACCTGCTGGACAAGGGCGCCGACATGCTGAAGGACGCTCCTGCCAAGGCTCAGGGCATGACCGGCGGCGGCGCTGCTGCTGCCAGCGATAACGACGAGCTGCGCGAGAAGATCGAGGCCGCCCGCCGTCGCATTGCCGCTCAGGTCATGGAAAACGCCGAGCAGGGCAAGGCTGTCGAGGTTGCCGTCGACGAGGCCAAGGAAGAGGCCGCCGAATAAATCCGGCATACAAGGAAGGTGCGCCAAGCCGCCAATCAGGCGGCCAGCGCACCTTTTTGGTCACTGGCTATGGCCTCGCCCGGCCAGTGACTCTTTTTTTGCCGTTGCATGAACACCCGCCGCAGCGACGGGCACGCGCTTGCGGCGGGTTCCATTCCGAAAGGCCCCCCGATGCCCCATCTCGTTTGCACGCGCGACTTCACCGGCCTAAGGGCCGTAAGCGAATCCAAGGAAAAGAAGATAGGCAAGGTGCGCTGCGCCCTGTTCCACCCGTCCGAGCGGCGCTGCATCGGCTTTCTCGTTCGACGCCCCGATGCGGCGCTCATGTTCCACCGCAAGGACCTGTTCGTGGCGCTGGACGGCTTTCATGTGGCCGACGACGAGCTTATCGTGCACGATGCCGACCCGAAGGCCACTGACCGCGGTGCGCTGAAGGCACTCGGCGTGAACTACGATGCGTGCGTAATCTGGGTGGGCATGCCCGTTATGACCAGGTCGGGGGAACACCTGGGCTATGTCAGCGCGGTGGATTTCGACCGCGAGACCGGCGCAGTTGCCAGCGTGCGCACCGAAATGGGCGCGGCGTCCGACGCCCTGCTGGGCAAGCGCGTCATTCCTGGCAAATACGTGAAGGGCTTTCGGCTGGGCCAGGGCATGGCGCTTTCCGCGGTGGGGCATGCCGCATCCGAAGACGACGACGATGCGCTGCGCGGGGCGGTAATGGTCCTGGACGAGGCGGCCCAGCTGCCGGTGGAAGGGGGCGCGGCCGCCGCTGCCGGCAAGGCCACGGCCATTGCGGCCCACAAGACCAAGCGAACCGTGGTGAAGACCAAGCGCACCGTGGCCAAGGCAAAGGCCTCGGTGGATGAAAAGGTGGAGCAAGCCCGCCCTGCGGCGCAGAAGGCCGCGAAGGCAGCGGGCGATGCGGCGCAGGCGGGGTCCTTTGCGGTGGGAAGGCAGCTCGGTCGGGCATCGGGCATGTTCGCGGCTTTCAAAGACGAATTCAACAAGGCAGTGCACAGCGAGGACGAATAGCCAATGGTGAAGCACGCAACCGAACAACCCGACGAAGCTGCCGACGTCCAAGATGATGCGGCTCAGCCGAAGGGCCGCAAGCTGGACCAGGCTACCATATTCAAGTTCGCGGGCCTTATCGCGTTCATCGCGCTCATGGCCGTGGTCGTGGTGGTCGCGTGGCCCTACATAGCCGACATCTTCACCGAAGGCGGCGTCGACCGTCTGGTCGAACGCGTGCAGAACGCGGGTTCTGCGGGCGTGCTCATATTGCTGGGCATGCAGTTCTTGCAGATAGTCGTTGCGTTCATTCCGGGCGAGGTCGTGCAATTGGCCGCGGGCCTTATGTATGGCCCCTGGCTCGGAGCGCTTATCGTGCTCGTGGGCTGTGTCATATCCAGCACGGTGGTGTACAAGTTGGTGCATGCGCTTGGCGCGCCGTTCGTGCAGGGCATGGTGTCTACCGAGCACTTGCAGAAATTCCGCTCGTTCGAGGAAACGGGCAAGCTCGACATCGTCGTGTTCGTGCTGTTCCTTATTCCTGCCATGCCGAAAGACGTGTTCACCTACATCGTGCCGCTCACCGACATGCCGTACAAGAAATTCATCGTGCTCACGACCGTGGGGCGCATCCCCGGCGTGCTTGCGTCGACCTATGCGGCGGCAGGCTTCGCAAGCGGCGAAATCGTGGGGCCGATTGTGGTTATCGCCGTCGTGGTCGTTCTGGCCGTCGTTGCCGTGCTGTTCCGCGACCGCATAATGGACGCATTGGGGAAGGGGCGCTCGTGACGGGCGACCGAAAAATCGGCACAGCCCCCGACGAGGGCTATTGGCGCGGAGCCGCGGCTGACGCCAACTACGCCCCGCCCGCCGCGCGCACCCGACAGGCCTATGCGCTGCAGGCGATGAAGCAGAAGGACCATGTGTCCGCCGGCCTGTTCGCCGTTTTCCTGGGCCTGTTTGGCATGCACAAGTTCTACTTGGGATACAACGATGCTGGCTTCCTCATGCTGGCGGTGTCCATAATCGGCGGCATCTGCACGCTCGGCCTTGCCACCGCCGTAATCTGGATAATCGCCGTTATCGAAGGCATCATCTACCTTACCAAGTCCCAAACCGATTTCGACCGTCTGTACGTCCTCGGCGCACGCGAATGGTTCTAGAGAAACGCATCTTCATCGCGTTGCTTGCCCGAATGAGTCGGGAGAACTGTTCTCCCGACTCATTCCCCTGACAGTGACACATGCGGGCTGTCGCCCTGGCACACTCAGGTTGCCTCCCAACCGTGCCTTTTTGGACGCCCTTGACACACGCGCATGCAAGAGTTTGGGGGAATTCGGCAGGCGTCCGTGCACGCGGCTCACTTATTCGCTACAATGGTTGGGTTTTGCAAGCCATTTCAAGGAGGAAACATGCCTAGCATTACTCGCGATCAGGTAAAGGTGCCCGTCGACGTTTCGCCGGAGATGCGCGAAACCTACATCGATAACTACATGAAGGCTACGCGCGAAACCGGCCGTCTCATGCTGTTCGCGTGCGACCAGAAGATCGAGCACCTGAACAAGGACTTCTACGATGGTGGCGAGGAAATCGATATTGCCGACTGCGAGCCCGAGCATCTGTTCAAAATCGCCGATCAGGGCGTGTGCGGCGTTATGGCGGGTCAGCGTGGCCTGATTGCGCAGTATGCAGCCGACTATCCCGAGATTAACTATCTCGTGAAGATGAACTCCAAGACCAACCTGGTGAAGACCGCGCAGGAAGACCCCTATTCGCCGCAGCTGTACGGCCTGGACGCCGTGCTGGCCATGCGCGACGCGGGCGTGAACATCGTCGGCTTGGGCTATACCATCTATCTGGGCAGCGAATACGAGGCCACCATGATGGCCGAGGCGGGCGACCTGATTGCCCAGGCTCATGCCGAAGGCCTGCTTGTCGTGCTGTGGATATATCCGCGCGGCAAGGCCGTCACCGCCGAGAAGGATCCCGACCTTATTGCCGGCGCCGCGGGCGTGGCGCTGTGCCTGGGCGCAGACTTCGTGAAGGTGAACCCGCCGAAGCCCGAGGGCGAGGACACGCGCACCCCGGCCGAGGCCCTGGCTATCGCTTCGAAGGCGTCGGGCCGCACGGGCCTGGTGTGCGCCGGCGGTTCGACGGTGGATGCCGAGACCTTCCTGACCCAGCTGTACGACCAGATTCACGTGGGCGGTGCCTGCGGCAATGCCACTGGCCGCAACATCCATCAGCGTTCCCTGGACGAGGCCGTGCGTCTTACGCGCGCCATCAGCGCCATCACCTTGGCCGACTACTCGGCTGCCGATGCGCTGGCCGTGTTCAACGGCGAAAAGGAGTTCTCGCTGTAAGCGGTGCTTAAATCGGTTCGAAGGGGGGCGGGCTCGCGGGCCCGTCCCTTTATATACGTTGCTTTTCGCGGTTTGCCCGGCGGTTGGCATCGCCCGATCCGCGAAAGGCAACGAAATTGTCGCCGGCCGAAGGCGCAGGCGATTGAACAGGCTGCTCGGGCAGGGGACAGGAGACATTCATGATATGCCCCACATGCGGATTCGAAGTTGCCGAAGCGCGGTTCTGCGAGAGCTGCGGCTGCCCTTTGCCTCCTGCTGGCGCCAACAATGCCGGGCAGGCGGACGATGCGCAGGACCAGTCCGGCCAGGTCGATGCCGTTGTGCAGGAATCCGGCGATCAGGAGGCAAGCGCGCAAGCGCCTGACGCGCAGGAAGCTGACGCGCAGCAAGGGTCCGATGCGGTGGAAGCCCCCACGAGCGCAGATGTGGAAAACGCGCCGGAAGCGGAAGCGAGCGCAGCGGCAAGCGCGCCTGCGCAAGATGCAGCAGAGGCGCACGAGGCCACGCCCGCACAGAACACGGCAGAGGCGCACGAGGCCACGCCCGCGCCCGCGACGACGCCCGCACCAGCACCCGAGGAAGGCGCGCAGGGGCTGCCGCCGACCAAGGCGAAGAACACCGCTTTCATCCTGGTCATCGTCGGCCTGGTGCTAAGCGTGCTGTGCGTGACGTGCATTCCCGGCCTGGTGTGCAGCATCGTCGGCCTGGTGCTGAACAAGCGCAATGGTGCGTCCGAGGCCGAAAACCCGCGTCGCATGGCCATAAACATCATGGGCATCGTCGGCATCATCGCCAGCGTGCTGGCCGCGATAATGCTCGTTCATGCCCTTGTCGTCGTCAAGTCGCTCGGCGACGTCATGGCCGAAAACGGCTGGACCTACGACGACGTTCAGATTACGCGCGAATCGGACGGGTCGTTCACCGTGCGCCCGAAGGAAATGCCAGATGGCGCTGATACGCTGGCCTCTTCCGCCGCGTCGGCCGGTGCGCGGGCAGATGCCTCGAGCGAAACGCAGGAACCTGAAGCGGGCAGCACCCCGTCCGATGCTGCCTTGCCGTCTGAATCCGGCTCTCCGTCGGATGCGGCTTCCACCGATTCCGCAGCTGCTTCGTCTGCCGCTTCCGCAGCGTCCTCGGCGGCGTCGTCTTCCGCTGCAGCATCGGCTTCGTCGACGGCCCCCACGCGCGCCTTCGATCCGGCCTGCACCGATGCCTTGGGCAATCCCACGCTTTTCGCCCTGTTGGAGCTTCCGGGCGACGACCTTCAGGACCTGCTGGAACAACAGGGCTTCAAATGGTCCGACGATGCTTCCACCTGGATATCCAACAAAGGCGCCCTGTTCGGTGCCTTGGACGCGGGCGGCAATCTGGCCATGCGCGATATCGACCGCCTGCCGGCCGGGGCTGCCGACACGGCCATCATCCTCATGCTCACGTCGAAGGGATATGCGTCGCCGGCGGATGCGTTTGCCCAGCTTGCCGCGCAGGTGACCGTTGAACAGGAATACAGCGACGAGGGAGCCGTGTTCTCCGTGGTGTCCAGCCAGAAGGGCGTGCGCTATTTCGTGGTCATAACCGATACGGGCGCAAGCGAGCAGACCACGCTCGTCTACACCGAAGAGGCCATAGCGCAAGGGCTGTTCAAAGATACGATAGGCATCGATGCGGGCGCCACGATCGACGAGGTGTGGAGCACGATAACGGGCAGCGGCCGCAACGTGCGGCTCGTCGAATAGCAACTGCGCACCTCGCTGGTGCTGCGTTCTGCGACGAGCCG
>DMNP01000412.1 GCA_003452695.1 Eggerthellaceae bacterium | reverse complement strand
AACCCCCAAAAACTTTACGCCGTGGTGTAGGCCTCGTCCTTGGCAATCGGAATCTGGAATTCGAGCTTGCCGGCGGCGTTAGTGGTAGAGCCGATAAGCTTGTCATCGCCCTTGTCCGCTGCGATGCCATCGGAAATCGCCTTCGATGCCGCAACGGCCTCCTCGTAGGTGCCCTTGTAGAGCCACTTGTAGCCCGTGCCCGAAAGCGCCATGGTCAGCATGGAGGAGCCATCCTCGTTTACGACGGCAGAAGCGCTTTCCGCCTTGAACATGCCGGTGTTGTTGGTAATGGCAAGCTCTACACCAGCAGGCGCGGGAGCTTCGGGCTCGGCCAGCGTAATCGTGTACGTGAAGTTAGTCCACTTCGGCGCGCTCATGGCCGTCGTGCGCGATGCGCAGGGCATTTCCTTGTTCAGGTCGACAGGAATGGTAACCTTCTGGTCTTGCACAGCGGCAACGCCAGTGCCCATTGCTTCGGTTTCGACATTGTATTTGTCGGCGTTGTCGGCATCGGTATTCTTTTCCGAATCGACGCCGCCCAGATAATACAGATGCGTGACCTTATCGGAGGAAACAGTGAAGACCGCTTCGGCCTTGCCGTCCTTAACGACAACCTTTTCGCAGGTCCAAGTCGTTTTACCGGAAGTTGCGGTGAAGTTTTCTGGGGTGTATTCGCCATCGGAAAGCGTTGTTGAGTTATCGAGCTCCGCATCCTGCGCGCCCAGGCTAATGTTGCCGGCGGCTAGCTCTTGCGAACCCCCTCCCGTTGCGTTTTCGGCCGGCGCGGCGAGCGCGAAGCTCGGGGCCATGCCGAAGGCGAGCACGACTGCCATGGCAGACGAGATCACCTTGGACTTGATATTTCTCATACCTGTCCCTTCCTTTCCGGGAACCGGTGCTCGCCAGCCCCCTCCTATTGCGCGCAGGACGCGACCGGTGCGGTCCCCCTCGCGGAGTACGTTGCGCTTTCACTTCCCCACTCGTGAAGCGTGCGCCTTATGTGCTTGGATGAAAAAGAAAAGCCGCATCGGAAGATGCGGCTGCCCGTACGACTGGAGCTGCGGCAGGTGCCCCCGCTTGCTCCGAAGCCCTTGCCATGCAACGTGACAGCCTGCTTCGAACGAATGCGGCAGCATTCTGGCTTATCCGCACAACCTTCAGCGCGGAAACACAGTAGCGGCACTGCGCGAGAATCCCACTCGCTTCCCTGCCTGCATCCGTATACGAGTTATAAAGTTGCTTGCGGCAACGCGCATCCCCTGCGCTCTGCCAAAATCGCCCATCGCCCTTTCAGCGACGTAACTTTGCAAGTTTACAAACGATACTGTCTAAAGTCAACCTCGGACATAAGGTTTATCGACGAGCCACCTGTGCTAGTATTCGAATAGTTTCGTATACTAGTTTTCGACATGCAGGGCAATCGGTTCCAGGGCAAAGGTGCGGCTATGACGAACGCTGATGACATTGGAAAAGCCCTTGCCGAAATTGCGCCCCGCTACGGAATTGCAAAAGCCTTCCTCTTCGGAAGCTATGCGCGCGGAGAACAGACGGAAAGCTCCGATATCGATTTGGTAATCGACCTTGAGCGCCCGCTTGGCTTCAAACGTTCCGAACTTTACGAAGCGCTCGAATCCCGCCTCGGCCACAAGGTCGATTTGGTATTCGGTGCTGGCCAGCTCTACGCTCCCGTCCGCGAACGCTTCGACGTCGACAAGGTGGTCGTCTATGCAACCTAGCGACCCCTTTTCGCTTTTCTTCGTCCAGGAAATACTGTCGAATTGCGCGATGATTGAAAACCGTATTGAAGAATTCTCGATCACGCATGACTCTTACGCTAGAAGCGTGCTGTTCCAGGACATGCTGACCATGCCGATGATTAGAATCTGCGAAATTGCAAAGCTATACAGAACCAATCTGGAAGCACTCGACCCGAATTACGATTGGAAATCTGTCGGTGCAATGCGCGACAAAATGGCACACCCCTACGGAGGGTTCGACTACGATTTTGTCTGGGACGCGACCCAAGTCGACCTGCCCGAGCTAATGGCCGCCTGCCATGGGATTGTTTCTGCTTCATCCGCTTAAGCAAATCGAAGCTTGACCAACAGCCCGAAGCTTCTGCTGCGCTTATTCACCTGCTATTTTTCGGGCACGCTGGCAGCGGCTTTCTTGAAGGCTTCCAAGATAGACTTTGACGACCAGGTGGCGCTCGACACCACGTCCACGTCGATGGAGGCCGCATCTGCACCGGCATCCAACTTCTCCTGAATCTTGGCCACCATGCCCTTCACGCGCTTGCCCACGCCGTTTATGGCGAAGTTCAGGTAGGTGGCGTTCTCGCCGCTGTCGTAGCGGTAGCGCGGGTCTACCTGGCCCGTGGAATCGGCGCGCACGTTGGCGATGCGCACGATCTTGCCGCCCGCGACTTCCACGTCCACCAGAATGTAATACGGCGAATAGGCGCTGGGGCTGTCCAAGTCCTTGCAAAACGCATGGGCGGTATAGGTGCCGTCGACCAACTGCCCCGAATCGCCCTGGTCGGAAGAATCGCCTGAGTCGTCGGAGCCGTCGGTCTTTCCCGAGTCGCCGGAGTCGGTCGCACCGGAATCGCCGGAGGTCCCCGAGTCGCCCGAGTCATCCGAAGCGCCAGATTCGCCGGATTCGTCGGTCGTACTCGAGTCGCCTGAATCGCCAGAAGCGTCCGTGCTGTCGCCCGGCTTCTTGCCATCCGAATCGCTTGGACGCGGCACCGTGGCACCGCCCGCCTTGGCAGACTTCCTCAGTGCGGCGTAGAACGCTTTGAAGATTGCATCCGACGAATAGGTGGCGCCGCTTACCGTGTCGACGCTTGTCGCGAAGTTACCCTTCGCTAGACCCGGCTTCAGCTGTGCCACGACGCCTGTGTACTGCACGCCGCCGCGCACGCGTCCGTCTGCAGCCCAAGTCAGGTACGCCTGGTTCTCGCTCTCGTTCCAGTTAAGCGCTTTGCCGCCTGTTTCGCCCTTCGACGTGCCCGTAACACTGGAAATATCTATGACCTTGCCGTTCTTTACCCGGATGACGACCTTCACGTAGTAGGGGCTCCATTCCTCGTCGTTGCCCACGCCACACGCCGCATAGCCTGTCCACGACCCATCGGCCAGCTTCTTGTCCTTCACCGCGTTCGTGTCGCCCGTGTCAGCCTTCGTCTTTTTCTTCTTCTGGTTCGCCTGCTGCGTGTTGCTAGAGTCCTGCTTGGTCGAACCACCCTGCGGGGACGTCGAAGCTGCGGGGACGGATGCCGACGCCGCAGCGCCGCCCGCCTTCGCAGACTTGCCCACCGCCGCCGCATACGCATTGTAGATGGCCGTGGACGAATAGGTTGCTCCCGACACGGTGTCGATGCCCGACGGCGACCTGCCGGCCGACAGTGCCGCATTAATCTGCGAAAGCGCACCCGCAGCGCCGCCTCGACCGTTCGACGCCCAGTTCAGATACGCCTGGTTTTCCGCCGCGTCCCATGCCAGCGTGGCGCCACCGTCTGCTTGCGAGGCACCGCGCACATCGGTTATGCGCACCACCTTGCCGTCCTTCACCTGAATGGTAACCGCCACGTAGTACGGCTTCCAGCCATCGGGGTTGCCCTGGCCGCACACCGCATAGCCCGTGAAAGTGCCGTCTGCCAGCCCTTCCATCTTGGGCGCCGAAGCCGTAAGGGCAGCTTCGGCAGGTGCGGGGGTACCGGGCAGGGGCAGGTCCGCGTTCGCACCCGTGGCCTCTTCTTGCGCATCGTGCGTCTTCAGCTTGGTAGCCGTGCTTTCCTGAGCGGCCTCGGCCCGCTGCAGCAGCGTCGGGTCGAATGACAGCGGCTCATAGCCGGCCACGGCCACGCCGACCATGACGGCAAGCATCAGCGCAGGAGCCAGGAACCACGCAGACGACTTCATTATGAGGGATGCGAATCTCATATCTTTCTCCAGGACGATTCTCGCAGGCTGCCCCGCCAACATACGGTAACCGTTTCGCTTGCCGTTAATACCATACCAGCATTCATCCAACTTTCAACTCGCGTGGCCAATTCCCCCGGCGCACCAAGCAATCCTACGACCCGAACAGGGGCAGATAGCGCGTGGCACCGAGAGCCCAGAACAGCACGAGCAACGCTATCGCCTTCAGCAAAGTGTAGGCAACGCCCGTGCCACGCACAATGCGCCAGGTTTCCTTCGTTTTGCGCAGGGGCCGCGCGGGGTGGACGGCCTCGGCCGAACGAGCGTCCTCGGCTGCAGGCGCTTCTTCGGAGCGCTTTTCCAATGCCACCAAGTTCACGTTGTTCAGAGGGCACGCATCGGCACATCGGCCACAGGCCAGGCATTCGCCATGCGCGATGGAATCGGCGTCGGGCCATATGTCGACCGGGCACTCGCCGTAGCATTTGCCGCAGGAGCGAGCACAATGGGCACGCGTGCGCGTGTATGCGGATATGCCCAGCACCGGCAGCAGCGAGAACACGGCGCCGAGCGGGCAGAGGAACTGGCAGAAGAAGCGCTCGCGCAGCACCATGCCCAACGCCACGACCACGAGCGCCGCGATGGCAACGGCATCGACTCCTTCCAGCGATCCGGACAGAAGGCCTGCGAAGGCCACCCACGGGCTGTATCCCGAAACAACCGACCATGCGCCCAGGAAACAAGCCACGCAGATGCCGGCAAGCACGACGTACTTCAACAGCGACAACACCCGCACCAGCTTTTCGGGGAATGCGGGCCACTCGAGCGAAGTGCGTGCGCATATTGCCCGGGGGATAGCGTGCAGCACGTCGCCGAGCGTGCCGAAAGCACAGGCATAGCCGCAGAAGAAGCGGCCGAAGATTACCGTGAAGGCAAGCAAGGCCAGCAGCAATAGCACGAATGCGGTTATTTCGATGGGGGCAGCAACGCCAATCTGGCCGAACGCATATTTCACCGCGGAGAACGCACCCGAAAACGCCGCAGGCGCCAAGATGAAGAACGTAATTTGCACGGCAAAGCGCACGATGCGGTGCACGAGGGCCGTGCGCTTGCGCACGGCGACTGCCGAAGGCCTTGGCTTCGTGGGGGCGGGCTCGCTCATCGGGTTCCCCCTGCTTCCCCGGCATCCCCGTTCATCGATTTTCTCAATGCCTCGGTCGTGCCGTTCAGGATGCCCACCGACGTGTAGGTGGCGCCCGACACGACATCGATGTCGGTGGACTGCGCCTTCACGATGCGCGCGGGCAGCACCGCGGCCATGTCCAGCCACGCCTGGTCCTCCGAGCTGGCATCGAGGATAGAAACCGAATCGATGTAGCCGTTTTCCACGGTCACCTGCATGCGCACATCGCCGCCATAGCCGCGCGCTGCACCCTCGAAGGTGCCGTCGGTGGCATAGGGGCCACGCGATGCCGCACGCTCGGCTTCGGCAATCTGCTCGGCCACGGCCGCGTCGTGGGCCACCGCCTTCGCCGCCCAGGCATTGAAAAACACCAGAAGTGCGGCTATGAAGGCTACGTTCAAGGCCTTTGCGAGGAAGTATTTAAGCTGTCCATACCGTTGCGACATGAATCCCGTTTTCTTGCTGCCCTAGATTCATGCGCTTTAGAAGATTCCTTGGCGGGAAGCGGGATGCAATCGGCCGCCTGAGAAGCCCCTGCCATGAACCGTGGCAGCCTGCTTCGGCAAACGCTGCAGTATTCTGGCTTCGGCACACTCGTAGCCGTTACAGTAGCGGCACTGCGTGGGACTTGCACCCACTTCCCTGCCCTGCGTCTGCCCCTGTTCGATTATGAAACACCGCCGAGCATTGTACACAAAGACAGCGCATCGCGCTTAACAAATAATCCCATCGGTGCATGCGACAACATTGAGGGGCATGATGAGCAGATCATTCCGTCCCAGAAGCGCCGAGCCGCGCCCCTGAAAGATCAACCTCATCGACGCAGGTCTAGCACGCAGCGCAGGACCCGCAGGTGCGGGCAGCGGTTGCGGCAGCGGCCTGGGCTTCGGCTGCGGCTTCGAGGTCAAGCTCGTCGGCGCGGGCAACCAGGGCGCTAGCGGTGCCGATGGCGCGGGCGCCGTCGGCATGCGCGTAATACGCATCGCTGCCAAACGTTGCCAGGAAGCGCGCAATGGCAGGACGCGCCGTAAGCTCGGCAAATGTTGACACTAGCTAACTATTGAGGCAAGGGGGTGACGCCTTGTCGCGCAACCCGGCGTGCTAGCGGACGGTCAGTTCGTGTGCGCGGGCTTTGATGCGGTCGGCGAAGGCGCGGGCGTCGTCGCGGCGCGCGGCTATTTCGGACTGGGCGCGTTCGAGGGCGTCGCTGCCCGATTCGCCGATGGAATCGGCAAGCTCCATCGCGTAGCCCAAGGTCGTTCGCGAACGCGACCGCAGCTCGCTTGTCATCTCGTATGCGGCAAGGGCCGATGCCGTAACCCGGTCGGCAGCATCGCTCGCTCCCGTCTGCGCGGCCTTGCGGGCGGCGGCCCGCGCATCCTTCGCACGGGCGGACAGCAAGTCGGCGCGCTC
>DMNP01000360.1 GCA_003452695.1 Eggerthellaceae bacterium | reverse complement strand
CTGGCCGCCGCACCTTGCCCGTGGTGCTCGGCCGCGCGCGTGCCGTGTCCGTCTACCGGGCGGCGCTCGTGGCCTGGATTGCGGCGATCGTTGTCATCGTGGCAATTTGGTTTCGGGGCGGCCTCATCGTGGTTCCCTTCATGCTGCTCAGCGCATACCCCATCGTGAAGGCGCTCTATGGCAACACGTTCACCGCAGACCGTCGCCTGCAGGCGATGCCCCAGATACTCAGCGTGAACGTTGTGCTCGGATCGTTCTACTCGGCCTGCATGCTTGCATCGGGGGCGCTTTCGCTCGTGCTGTAGGCGCCATCGCGCACTTCGCAGCGGCTTGAAACGATGCCACGCCGAAGCCTGCGCGACGCTTTCACGTCCGCGCTGCTGGCACGGCCGCGAACGCGCACTGGCAGCCTCGCTAAAATACGAACATTTGTATAATGCGCGTTACTGCCAGAGGATTTGCGTCTTGTCGGGAAAGTGCGGCAACTCGAAACGCTCGAGCAATTCCTCGCATGAAGCGGGTTCGTCATGATCCTGCAACCCGACGAGCCAGGCTATGTGGCCGATTATGCCCCGCGCGGAACCAAAGCGTGCGGAAAGCTCGTCGATTGCCGCATCGCGGTCGCGCTTCGAAAGGCGCCGGTCGCGCTCCCCCACGATAAGCGGAACATGCGCATAGGCGGCATGCGGATAACCGAGCACATCCTGCAGGTACAGCTGTTGGGGCGTGGACACAAGCAGGTCCATGCCGCGCACGACGAGGTTCACGTGCTGCTCGGCATCGTCCACGACAACCGCCAGCTGGTATGCGAACAGCCCGTCCGACCGTCGCACGATGAAATCGCCGCAGTCCTCGTCGAGCACCTGCGCATAGCGGCCTTGCACCTCGTCTTCGAATTCGTAGCGTTCGTGCGGCACGGCAAGGCGCATGGCGGGCTTGCGCTGCAGGCTGCGCTCGTGCACTTCTTCGGGGCCAAGGGTGCGGCACGTGCCGGCGTACACCAGCTTTTCTCCCCTATGCGGGGCCGAAGCCGCATGCAGGTCCGCGCGCGTGCAGAAGCAGGGGTACACGCTTCCCTTTCGCTGCAGCTCTGCGAAGGCCTCGGCATAGGCCTCGTCGCGGTCGCTCTGGAAATACGGCCCTTCGTCCCATGTCAATCCAAGGTATTCGAAATCACGGCATGCCTGGTCGGCAAAATCTGGCTTCGAGCGTTCGCGATCCAGGTCTTCGATGCGAAGCACCATGCGTCCGCCGCGCGATTTCACCAGAAGCCACGACATCAGCGCCGAGAATATGTTGCCGGCGTGCATGCGGCCGGTTGGAGAGGGCGCGAACCGGCCCACTACTGCACTATCGGCCATGTGCGAAGGTAAGCCCCAGGTCGAAGGCTTTCAAGTTGGCTTCGACCGTCTTCGGGGGCACGCGGCCCTCTATAACGCCCTTCCAGATGCCGGCGCCGAAGCCCAGGCGCGCCTCAAGGCCACCCAGGATGGCGACGTTCTCGCATTTCGCATTGCCCGCCTGAAGCGCAAGGTCGCGTGCGGGAAAGAGAATGGCCCCGAACGCATCCAGCCTGGCCTTCACATCGTGAGGCATGGTAGCCGCGCCGCAGGCAACGGGAAGCGGCTTTATCGTCTCGTCGGCGACGAGCAGGAACCCGCCTTCCTTCAGATATGCGATGTTGCGCAGCGCCTCGGTCGTCTCGAAGGAAACGATGCAATCTGCATCGCCGATATCGGCCACCATCGTGTTCACCGCATCGCCGTAGCGCACGACGGTGGTAACGGCGCCGCCACGCTGCGCCATGCCGTGGATTTCCGAGACCTTCACCTGATATCCGGCCTGGAGGGCCGCACGTGCAAGCAGATCGGCGGCAAGCACGGTGCCCTGCCCGCCCACGCCGCATAAAAGGACGGTCGTCGCCCTCATCGCGCACCTCCCTTCGCCGACGTCTCGGGCATCTGCTCGATGGCGTCGAAAGCGCAGTATTGGGCGCACTGCCCGCATCCGATGCACTGCGCAGCATCGATGCTCGCCATCCCCGTGCCGGCGTCCTTCGATATGGCAGGACAGCCAAGCGCTATGCATGCCCCGCAGGCGCGGCAGCTTCCATTTACGAAGTAATGGGGCTTGCGTTCGCGGTGCAACAGCACGCACGGCGCCTTGAACACGATGACGGTGAGCTGGTCGGCCTGGTCCTTGGTCGCCGTCTTCAGCGCGTTGCGCACGGCCTTCATGTCGTGCGGGTCCACGAGCATCGCGTTTTCGACGCCCAGGGCTTCGATCAGGCCCATCAGGTCCAGCTCGCGGCTCTCGCGGTTTTGCAGGGTAACCCCGTTGAAGGGATTCCCCTGCCGTCCCGTCATGGCGGTGGTCCGGTTGTCCAGGATGCACACGGTGCCGCATCCGCGGTTGTACACCGTGGTTATCAGCGACGAAAGGCCCGAATGGCCGAACGTCGAATCGCCGATAACGGCTACTACGGGGCGGTGTTCGCTTCCCGCAAGGGCAAGCTCGAAGCCGTGCGCCATCGAAATGGAGGCGCCCATGTCCAGGCACGTGTCCATGGCGGCAAGCGGGGGAAGCGCACCGAGCGTGTAGCATCCGATGTCGCCCGTCACGATGGCCTTAATGCGCGCGAGCTCCCTGAACACGAGCCTATGCGGGCACCCTGCGCAGAGCGCCGGAGGCCTAGCGGGAACGTCTCCGGGCATATCCGCATGCGCCGGCGCATCCAAACCGAACGCCTGGCGCACGATTCCCGGTGCAAGCTCTCCATTGCGCGGAAGCTCGCGTGCGAACGCGGAAACCCGCACGCCCGCCGCGCGCACTTGGCCCGTCAGGTACTCGGATCCTTCCTCGACGACGTACAGGTTGTCCACGCTTTCCGCGAACGAGCGCAGCATGTTCTCCGGAAGCGGCCAGGACACGCCCAGTTTCAGCACGGAGGCTTCGGGCAGTGCCTTCACGACGTGCTGGTAGACGGCACCTGCGCAGACGACGCCGATTTCGCTGCCGCGCCTTTCCACGCGGTTCAGCGGGGAGCTTTCCGCCCAGGCCCTCAGGTCGGCGTCACGCTTCAGCTGAACTTCGCGGCGCGGCTTGGCGAACGCCGGCATCATCACCCATTTCGAGGCGTCCTTCTCGTAGGGGAGAAGCTCTACGGCCTCCTTCTCCCCCACGTTCACCGGCGTCTTCGTATGCGACACGCGCACGGTCGAGCGCAGCATCACGGGCACGTCGAAGCGTTCCGAAAGCTCGAAGGCCTCGCGCGCGAAGTCCAGAGCCTCCTGCGAATCGGACGGGTCGAGCACCGGCACGTGCGCCGCCAGTCCGTAGAAGTGCGAATCCTGCTCGTTTTGTGACGAGTACATGCCCGGGTCGTCTGCGGCCAGCAAAACGAAACCGCCGTTCACGCCGGTGTAGGCCGCGGTGAACAAGGGGTCTGCCGCAACGTTCACGCCCACGTGCTTCATCGTGGCCAGCACGCGTGCGCCGGCGGCACTCGCGCCAACCGCCACCTCCACGGCAACCTTCTCGTTCGTGCACCATTCTGCGTACACGTCGTCGTAGCGCGCGAACGTTTCCATGGTCTCGGTCGAAGGGGTGCCGGGATATGCCACCCCGATGGTAGCCCCCGCCTCCCATGCGCCGCGCGCAATGGCCTCGTTTCCCGACATCAACTGCATGTTTGCACTCCCCCTCGCTTCCTTGAACGGATCGTCTTACGGACGCTCGCGATACACCAGGCAAAACGCCCCGATCTGCACGATATCGCCCGTCTGCAGCAAGCAGGTGTCCTCCATGCGGTCGTTCACCCACACCCCGTTGAACGATTTCATGTCGCGTATGATGCATCCCTTCTTGCTCACGTCGATCTGCGCGTGCTTGCGCGAAACCGTCATGTCGTTCAGGAATATGTCGCATTTCGGGTCGCGACCGACGCTCAGCACCCCTTCGTGAAGGCTGATGGTCACGCCCGTCTGGGGCCCGCGCACGACCCTGAAATCGAATCGCTGGTCCAATTCCTCGCCTGCCAGGGCGCCATCGGGTCCCAGCTTCACCGGCGTGAAGCTTTCCGTCGACCCCGAGATGTGATACCCGCAGAACGGGCATTTCGATGCGTCGTCTTCGACCTCGTTATTGCAGATCGGGCAAATGGTGCTCATGGGGCAACCTCCGTTTTTATGCTGCGTTTGACCTGTTGTTGTTTATTATTGGCATTACATTGTATACCTGCGACTCGGCTTTGTCTGGATTGCCGCCGAAGCCGCCGATAAATCTCTGCCATCCGATCGAAAGCGTCTCTATCGGGTTGGGGGCCTCCACCGTCTCGCATGCCACGAGGTCGTATTCGGCTATAACCTCGTTGCGCTGCTTGAACACGGCCTTGCCCACCTTGTCGCCTGCATGCACCGTGCCGTGAAGCTCGTCGAACGTCATCGACTGGCTCACGTTTCCATCCAGGTCGAATATCGATACGCCCGCATCGGGGTCAGAAAGCGTTGCCGGCACGGTGCGGTCTATCCAGTCGGCATGGCTCACCTTCGCTACCACGGGCACGTCGCCGTTAATCCCCGCGGCGTTCATGGTCGTGTGCTCGTCGGAGTTCGCAAGTTGCAATTCGCTCATGTGGTCGTAGGCCCACTCGAACATGTTCTCCGCATCCACGAAGCGTTGCTGCTCGTCCGAAGACCCCAGGACGACGGCGTACAGTTCCATGCCGTCCTTCGAGGCGGCGCCCATGAACGAGGCGCCTGCCAGCTCGGTGTATCCCGTCTTGATCCCGATGGCTGCATCGTACATCTCCAGCAACTCGTCGGTCGTCTCCAGCTCCACCGTTTCCTTGGTGCCGGCGCGATCGACGCGTATGGATGTCGTGCCGCCGCCGACGATGTCGCGGATCTTCTGGTACCCCATGGCGCAGCGGGCCACTTTGGCCTGGTCGGCAGCTGTGCTGTGCAAATCGCCTGCGAACTCTCCATCGTCCAGGCCGTGCGGGTTCTCGTACACGGTGTCGGTGCAGCCTATTTCGCGCGCCTTCGCGTTCATGGCATCCACGAACACTTGCACGGGGTCCGACCCCGACGACGGGTTCGCGGCTATCATCTGCGCGCCGATCGTCTCGGCCAGGGCAACGGCTGCGTCGTTGCCCGATGGGACGAGCAGCGCCTTCAGGGCCGAATCGAAGTCCATCGAATCGCCTTGCATCAGGTTGGCGCTCGACTCGCCGATGGTTGCCGCCGCCTCGCTCACCGCGACGTAGGTCGATTCCTTCGCGTTGTCTATGGCCACGATGGCGGTCATCACCTTCGTGACCGACGCTATCTGCGACGGCGTTTCGCTATCGCGCGAGAAGTACACGTCGCCGTCCCCGTTCACGAGTATGGCGTACTCGGCATCTATCGAAGGGCACTGCGCGACGGAAAGCCCCCGCTCGTCTACGGTCGAATCCAGGATCACATCGGCTTTCCGCACCTCCGCGAAGGCCTGCCCCGGCAGCAGCAAGGCCACGACCAGGGCGCACAGAAGCAATGCGACTCCGTGTGCCCGCATCCTTCCAAAGCCGTTGTCCGCGCCGGGCGCGTCTGTTCTCTGCACGAATATCAAACCCCTACATATATATGCTCGCATCGTATGCAGCGCTTGCGGCGGCATCCGCATTCGCCGATGTGCTGCGCGAATAGGCGCTCGTGTCCGTGCCCGGCCCCACCACGTACACCTCGTCTTTGGCGGCGTAGTTCGACGTGTACACGTTTTCCTTCAGCAGGTTGTCGTTGGCATCGTACACCTTGCGCGTTACCGATATCTTGCTTCCGTTCTCGCCATACGATTTCTGGTACGCCATGCCAGAGCTAAGCGAGTCGTCGGTCTCGAATCGGGTTGAATACTTGGCGCCTTGCTCCCATTGCCCCAGCTCGGATTCCACGTGATAGCCCGTGTATACCCCGTACAGCCGCGCGGTCACGCTCGTGTCGGTGTGCTCCAGCTTCAGCAGCACGTCGCTTGGCAACGGGTTCGACCAGACGAGGTCCAAGTCCGGATAGCTTACGGATGCATCGCGTCCCTCGGGATAGCTTGCGATGTACAGCGAATGGTTCCAGCGCTGGTCGATGTCCAAGCCCGCTTCGTACACGGCGTTGAACACGGTCGTTGCCACTTGGCAGATTCCGCCGCCGATGGAATCGACGTACTCGCCGTTCACGATGGACCCCGCCGAAGCGAACGGCGGGTCCTGGTTCGTGTCGCCCGAATGCTCGTTGAAGCTCCAGGTGCCCCCGTTGGCCGTGGCGATGGAATTGTTCAGGATGTCGGCGACGAGGGCGATGTTGTGGTTGCGGTTCTCGGTGCCCGCATCGTTGGAGAACTTGGTCTCGTACTCGCCGATTACCGAAACGATTCCGAACCCGACCGCTTCGTCGAAGGTCATCGACTCCGGGGCATCCGTCTCCGCCACGTTGATGTTCAACGACGTGTTCGCGGAAGAGTTGAAGGCCAAGCCGCCCGGCCCGTACAGCTGTTGGTTCAGGGCTTCGAGCGCAGGGGCGATCTCGGGCACCGAACCCGACCCGTTCGTATACACGACAATCCCGTTGTCGCGCACGTCGAAGGAAACCGTCACGTCGTCGGATGCGACTTGCGTGCCGATGCCCTCGATAAGGTCGTGCGTTGCAACCGAATCGTCGATGCTCGCCTGCAGTTCGTATCCTTCGCCCTTCGGCACCACGCTCACGACTGTCCAACGTGCGTATTCATCGTAGCCGGCCGTCCAGTTGGTGTTTCGGTAGCTGAACGTGGCCGTGGTGTTCAGCGCGCGCTCGATAGCGTCGCACATGGCCTGCGCTTGCTCCGAGGTCGTGCGGGAAGGCGCATGCTTTGCGGCGGCGACCAGCTGCACGTCCTGCTGCTCGGAGAGGAAGGCTCCCTTCAGCTCGCCGACCAGCCAGTCGCGGTCGACCATGTCGCCGTCATGGCCCGGAAGGACGCGCGGTCCCCCCTCGTCCACGATGACGGTCGCGTCCACGCGCTGCACGCCGATTGCCTTGTCGATGTTGTCCGCGAGCATGTTCACGGACCCGTCGTCCAAGTTCACCTGCAGGGGAATGTCCGCAGGCGACATCAATACCGCCAGACGTCCGAACGGGCCCCCTTGCCTTCCCGCATCCATGGCCTGGCGAATGGCGTCGTCGTAATCCAGCGATGCGCGAAGCGATTCAGAATTAGCCGCCCACGACCGCGTGTCGTCGGAATATTCTGCGGCAACGAGTTGCGCCAGTATGTCGCGTTCGTCCATGACGTCGGAAGAAGCGCTCGATTCGGAGCTTTCGGTTGAATCGGCGGCGTTGATGGTGATGGACGTGTTTGCCATGCGCTCGCCGAAGTTCTTCTGCAGCGCATCGCGCATGCCGTCCTCGGTCATGCCGGCAACGCTCATTCCGTTTATCGACACGTTGCCGTACGCCTTTCCCATGTTCGCAATGCCATCGACGAGTCCGATGGCCAGAAGTGCCGCGACGACGATAATCACCACCATGGCCGGCTTGCTGGCGCGTATGCGCTCGATGATGGATTCGGCCGACACCGCAGCCGCAGGCGAGCTTGCGAAGCGACCGTTCGAACGGCCCTTCGCAGGGCGGCTGTGCGAACCGCGCGCT
>DMNP01000050.1 GCA_003452695.1 Eggerthellaceae bacterium | reverse complement strand
GTGCCGGAATAGTCGAACTCGCACGCCTGTCCGATGATGATTGGTCCAGAACCGATGATGAGCACTTTCTTGATGTCGGTACGTTTAGGCATGGACAAGCTCCTTCGACGCAAACGAACGCTTTTAACACTCCGTTCATTGTACGGTAGAATCACCGCTTCTTGCATTAAGATAGCGTTAATACACCATTGAAGAACGAGTTGCCGTTGCTGCCCGCGGGCCAGACATGGCGCCCGGCAGCGGAAGGGGGATTCGGGCTTGACTTCGGCTTGCACGTGAATAAAACCGCCTGGTCGTTATATTCAGTGCCTGCAGAATCGCCCTCACCCCCTTCCGCCGCCAGGCGCCGTGGCTGGCCTGCGAGAAGTACCGGCGCCAACGACCAGCAAGTTTTCCCAAACGATCTATGCAATAGGAGCTGAAATGTTCGATTTCTCGAAGGCCGCGGGTTTCATATTCGATTGCGACGGCACGCTCATCGACGCGCTGGATGCCTGGGAGCGTGCCGAAGAGGCGCTGTTCGCGCAGACGGGGCCGCTTACGCAGGAGCAGGAAGACGAGATTCACTCGGCGCCGATAGAACGCGCTGCGGAAACCTTCCACGAGCGCTACGGCGTGGGTGAAAGCACCGAGAGCGTTTTGAGGCACCTGGACGGCCACCTGCTGCCGTTCTACGGCGAACGGTCGGCAGCGCTACCCGGCGCCGTGGAATTCGTGCGGGCGGTGGCGGAGCGGGGCATACCCTGCGTCGTCGTGTCGTCCAGCCCGCGCCGCTACCTGGAAGCCGGGCTGGTCCGCGCGGGCATCCTGGCATGCTTTCGCGACCTGGTAACCACCGACGAGGTCGGTTGCTCCAAGCAGGAGCCGGGCATCTACGACCGCGCCCTGCAGGTGCTCGGAACCGAGGCGTGCCGCACTTGGGCCGTGGACGATGCCCCGTACGCCATCTGCGCCATGCACCGGTTCGGGCTGAAGACCATCTGCGTGGGAGAGCGCACTTCGCCCCATGCGGATATCGACGTGGTGTCCCTTGCCGAGCTGCTGTAGCAGGCGCGACGCCGTTGCCGTGCAGGCGCGGGCAGGTCAGCCGGAGAGCTCGGCGGCCATTTGCTCGATGCGGCGGATGCGGTGGTACACTGCAGATTTCGAGAGCGGCGGATCGGCGCGTTCCCCCAGCTCTTTCAGGGTGGCATCGGGATAGCTCACGCGCAGCCGGATAATCTCCTGAAGGGCGGGGGGCAGCCGCTCGACGCCATAGGCCTCCAGCACCGTGCGCATGGCGTATATCTGGTCGACCGATGCGGTGGCCGCCTTCATCTGGTTCGCCATCTCGGCGTTCGTCTGGCGGTTCACATCGTTGCGCACGCTTTTCACAACGCGCGCGTTCTCCATGACCAGGGCGCTCTGGTGCGCTCCGACGTAGGCCAGGAACTGCAGTATGGATTCCCCGCTCTTGATGTACACGACAAAGGAGGACCGGCGCTGCATGACACGGGCGCGTATTCCCTTGTCTTCCATGATGCGCACCAGGTCGTCGGCCATTTCGCGCGATTCCACCGTAATTTCGAAATGGAAGTCGCCGCGTGGGTTGGAAACGAAACCGCTGCCCAGGAACGCGCCCCGCAGGTACGCGGCGGCACAGCACTGCTTGCCCACGAGGTCGGGCGCCACCCCGAGCTCCAACCCCTTTTCGCCGAGCACGCCCATGTCGCGCAGCGATTCTGCCAAGGCTTTCTGCGCGGGCACGTTTATCAGGTAGTTCGGCGTCTTGTGCAGCACGCTTCGGCGCGTGGTCAGCTCGGTGTGCAGGCCATAGGAGTCGTGCAGCAGCTTCCAGGCCAGGCGCGCCACCGAAGGGGCATCGGTGACCACCTCCAGCCGATAGCGTCCCTGGCCGCTTATGAACAGGGTGCCCTCTATGCGGATGAGCGCGGCCAGCAGCGCGCGGTTGCAATGCGAGCACGTGGGCTCGATGCGCGCAAGCTCGTCTTTCACGTCGGTGCTGAAGGACATGGCGGCTCCTAGGCGTTCAGCACCGTGGAAAGCGCGCGGCGCAGCTTCGCCGGGTCGTGCCAGGTGGGGTGCTCGTGTTCCACGAGGTCCATGACCATTACGTGTGTGCCCTGCGATTCTATTTCCGCGCAGGCGCTCCGGCTTATGTCCACGTTGCGCACGGGGGTTTCGCCGGTTCCCGCGATGGGCGCATCCACGGCATCGTGGGCGATCATGTAGTCTATCATCCCCGCGGCGCCGTGCGACACGAGCGCCTGGTAGTGTTCCAGCGCAGACATCCCGCGCGTCTCGCCCTGCATGTCGGCAAGCGAGCAGATGAACACCACGCGCGCATGCGATGCCCGGATGGCGTCGTTTATGCCCGGCACCAGCAGGTTCGGGATGATGGAGGTGAACAGCGATCCCGGGCCGAGCACGACGACGTCCGATTCGCGGATAGCCTCCAGCGCAGGCCCGTAGGCCACCACGGGCTCTTCGGAGCTCAGCGCCACCTTGCGCAGCGCCGTGCGCGAATGGTTGGCGATGGCCTGTCCTTCCAGCATGCGCCCGTCGCGCGTCTGCGCGACCAGCGTAACGCGATTCAGCGTGGACGGATACACATGGCCGCGTGCGTGAAGCAGCTCTTCGCATATTGCGATGGCCTGGGGAAATCCGCCGCTCGTCACTTCCAACGCCGACAGCATCAGGTTGCCCAGCGTATGGTTCTCGGCGAATCCGAAGCGCACCTTGAACGCTTCGGTCAGCGGGTCGTGCGCATCGCTTGCCATGGCGGTTATGCACTTGCGGATATCGCCCGGGGCGGTGGCCCCCGCCTGGTCGCGGAGGATGCCGGTGGACCCTCCGTCGTCGGCCATGGCAACGACGG
>DMNP01000073.1:845-5528 GCA_003452695.1 Eggerthellaceae bacterium | reverse complement strand
CTTGAACTGCAGGAACTGCAGCATGCTGGGATACAGCGTTTCGGACACGCAGTTAATCTCGTCCAGGAACAGGATGCCGCGACGCTCGCCGGAGCGTTCCATGTAGTCGTAGATGGCGCTGACGATCTCGCTCATCGTGTATTCGGAGGCATCGTAGTCGAAGCCCTCGAAGCTGCGGTGCACGATACGCGGCAGGCCGAGGGCGCTCTGGCGCGTGTGGTGCGTCATGGAATACGAGACCACGCCGATTTCCAGCTCTTGCGCGATTTGCTCGATGATGGCCGTCTTGCCGATGCCCGGCGCGCCCACCAGGAACATGGGCCGCTGCCGCGCGGGGTCGATTACGTACATGCCCGCGTCGTCGCGTTGCAGGTACGCCTCCACCGTGTCTTTAATCTGCTCTTTTGCCGTTGCGATGTTCATGCTCGCCCCTTATCGTTGCTCGGCGGCCGGACCGCCGTGGTCCCGGCCTTTCCGCTTACACCCTGCTCTTGAACCGGCTGATGCCCTCTTCGTCCAGCACCACGCGCATCGCCCACGGAGGCACTGCGGGCAAGTGCTGCTCGCCCGTGTCCATGAACACGAAGGCGGTGTCGTAGTCGGGAGCCGCATCCGGGAACTGCCCGAGGCCGTCCGTGAAGTAGATGAGCCCCTTCATGTCCGCCAGCTCGCCGCGCGTGCGCAGGTCCTGCACGTAGGCGAACACCGGCCGGAAATCGGTGCCGCCCATGCCGCGCACGTAGAAGCCCTCCATGAACGCATCCACGTCGCGCAGGTCGGTTATGCGCGTGTCGGCCTGCACCTTGGCATCGCACTGCACGATGTGGATGTTCACCTCGTGCGCGAAATCTTCCTGGCGCTTCATCATGTCGAACGTGTGCTCCACGAAGCGCCGGACCAGATCGCCGCTGCACGACTCGGAGGTGTCGATTGCAATTACGAAATCGCGGATGCGCTGCGTCTCCTTGTATTCCAGCGGCTCGACCAGCGGCATGTTGCCGTACAGTTCCATGCCGTAGGTATAGAAGATGTAGTCGTACTCGTCGTCGTTAATCTTCATTTCCTCGGAAAGCATCGTGAAGCGCCGCAGGAACTCGGAATAGTCGTAGCGCTTTCGGTTCGCCACCTTCAGGCTGGCTATGAAGGCTCCCGCCTCGTCGCCCCACTCCTTCGAGAACGTGTCCAGGTTCATCTCCACCTGTTTCGCGATTTCCTCCCAATCGCGCTCTTCCTGCGATTTCTCATCTTTCACTTCCTCTTCGGTGTCGCGCTCGGCAGACTGACCGCGCCAGTCTGCGTCCGACGATTCGTCGGAGCGCTGCGCGTCGTCGGCCAGGTCGCGCGCATCCTCGGAGCTGCCCTGCGCCTCGTCTTCGGTGTCGGCATCGCGCGATTCGCCGTCGTTTTCCTCGGCGCGCTGCTTCTGGTCGTCGTCGCCGGAGGACTCGCCCGTGGTCGTAAGCTGCTTTTCCCGCTCGTCAGCAGGCGCGTTCTCGCCGTCTTCGCCTTCCTGCGCCAGTTCTTGCACATCGCCGGGCTCTTCTTCGGGTTCGCCCTTCGCATACGACGGCCATGCCTCGTGGTTGTCGCGCTCGAAAAGCGCTGCGTACTCGGTCATCTTCGATTGCGAAACGCCGCCGTACAGGGGGCTTTCGGGCCCCTTCAGCGAATCGACGAAACGGCGGTACAGGCTTGCGGGCGTAAGCTGCGGGTTCATCATGCGCAGCTCGGAAAGCGCCACGCGCCGGTCCTTGTCCAGCTCGCTTTCGAAACGCCCCGCGCACAGTTCCATGGCAACACTTTCGGCCACCACGTCGCACGCCAGCCACCACGCCTCGTGGCGCTCGTGCGTTTCGTCGAAGGGATGGCGGAATATGCAGTGCATGACCAGGTGCAGGTAGTCGCGCACCAGCTCGTCGAACGATTCCTGGAACCGCGCCAGCACGGCATACGGCTCGAAGTACACCTTGGTGCCGTCGGTTGCCAGCGCATAGCGCCCCGTGGCAACCGGTTCGGCCGGCATGCGCCACAGCGCCAGGTCCAGGAAGCGGAACTTCAGCATAAGCTGGACACGGCATTCCTCGATTATGTCCAAGGCCACCTGCTCGGCGCGTTCCCGCCTGGCTTGTCTCTGGTCGAATTCTGCCATCGCTTCCCATCCCGTCGGGTCCTACGAGGGAAATCCAACATGGCCCGCCGCCGCACGCGCGCCCTGCGGCGCATCCGTTCGGGCTGGCCGGCTGGCAGCTTACCGCTTCATGCGACGACCTACAAATCGAAATCGAATGCCACGCGGCCGAATCGCCGCCGCTTCACCTCGAGCAAGTAGCCGGTCATCGCAGCGTCTTGCAACTTGCCAACCGCAACAATGATCTCCTCGAGATTGTCGCCGTTCACAAACCCCAATTCCACGAGATAGTCTATCACTTCGCGGTCGTCGTGGCGCGCCACGTCCACGCAGATGTCCACGATGTAGTTGCGCAGAAGGCGCTCGTACATGTCGCGGTTCACCTGCGTAAGCAAAATCGGGTCGCGCAGGCGATCGATTACGCGCGTCACCTGGTCGTATATGCTAATGCTGTCCGTGTTTCGCGGAGAATGGTAATCGTGGGAATTAATGACGCACATATCGTACTGGGCCATGATGCCGGCCACGTTCACCCAGCTGGAACCGCCGATGCCAATCGATATGCCGTGCTTGCTCTTCGCAATGTTCGGGAACCTGAAATCGAAGGTCGTGCGGCCCTGCACGGGCTCGGGCAGCTCTACGTGGATATGCTCTATCCAGCACCATGTAGCAAGCCCGGACGTGCCGATTATCTTAATCTGCTTTCCCAGCTCCAGGTATTCGATGCCGCGGGCGTTGTTGAAGGCGTAGGCATCGATGTGCGTAACCAGCCGCGGGATTACCACGTGCGAAACGGTGTTGTTGAAAATGACGGCATCGTCGCCGTCGGCGTTCCTGCGGCACAAGATGCCCGATTCCAAGTAGAAGCGATCGTTGCCGGGCGCCACTTCGAGCATGCGCAGCGAGGGAAGTTCGTCGCCATGATGCGCACCGCGTGTTACCAGCGCGTTGGCCCCGAGGCTCTCGAGCGCCGCCGGCACGCGAAACGACACCAGCTCGGTATCGATGAAGGCTTCCGCGCCGATGGATTGCACGGTGTCGGGCAATTCCACGCGCTCGAGGGCCGCGCAGTTGCGAAACGCGCTGTCGCCGATAGATGCGACGCCGTCCGGCAATGCGACTTCCCGAATACGCGCATGGTGCGCGAAGGCATAGCGGTCGACCGCCAGGGTTCCCGCGAAGGCCCGATAGCTATCGATTTCGCGGTCGATAAGCTGCACGAGATGAATGCCGTCCTGCATCCTGCGGTACAGCCCCCCTTCGCCATCCAGGAACAGCGACTTCGATTGCTCGTCGATTTCTATGGAGCAGCCCGGGCCGGAATGGACGATGTTCGTTCGCTCCGTAATGGAGGCGCCAATCGTCTGGATGGTCGCCGGGATGTGCAGCGACCGAAGCGCGGAGTTCTCGAACGCGGATGCGCCGATCTGCTCGAGCCCATCGTTCAGCACCACCCGCCGCAGCTTGGTGCAGTAGAACAGCGCCTTTTCCCCGATTGCCTTGAGCGAGGCCGGCGCCACGAATTCGTGCAGGTCGGAATGAGCGAACGCGAACTCGCCCAGGGCCTCCACCCCATCCGGAAGACTCGCCGATTCCAGCACGTGCGCCCCGTAGCACGCCTTCTTTCCGATGGCCCTGCATCCGTTTCTCACCGCGAAGTGGGGCGATGGGCACGCTAACGCGAGCAAGACGCGCCCGTCTATCGTGTATATGCCCACCCCGTCCGTCATGATGAACGGGTTTTCCGGGTGTATCCGGACAGAGGAAAGGCGCGAGTTCTGGAAGGCACCCGGTTCGATGTCGTGCACGCAGGGGCCGATTACCAACGTGCGCAGGTTATCGCTTTCGAACACGTCCAGCTTAATGGAATCCAGCTTGCCGGGAAGCACTATCTCTTCCACGTTGTTGCAATGCCGCAACCAGGAACTGGAGTATTCGGACAGCGATGCCGGGAAGACGATGCGGCGCAGGTTCTCGCACCAGCGGAACGCGCACGCGCCGATGGATTCTATGGAATCGGGGCAGACAACCTCTTCGAGCGTATCCAAGCTGCCGCATGCTTCCATCTGAAGCGCCACTACGGGCAGGCCGTCCAATTCGGACGGAATCTGGATGCGCGTCGCCGCTGTCTCGCATTTCTCGATGCGCGCATAGCGCTCGTCGATGGTAACGTAGGTCCAGGTCGTTGCCTGGTCGTCCGTGAAGCGCTTCGGCTTCGAGGTGCGCGCGAACTCGATTTCGCGGCGCCGCTTGGCAGCGGCCCGCTTTTCGGCCTGCATAGCCTCGACCCGTTCGATCTGGGCCCGCGTGGCCTCCACCCCGTCCATGGCGGTCGGCGAGAAGCCGCCAAACGTCAACGTTAACGCCGCAATTGCCGACACGCCATCGCCTATAGCCACTCTTCCTACTTTCACGCCGCAACGAACTTAACGGCTCTATTGTACTGCATAGTTGGGGGCGCACCCCCTATATGCGGGGTACGTCCCCAACTATGCAGAGGGCATATTGCAGTTCACGCTCAATGAATAGGACTGCCAGGTCGCTTTATTCAAAGC
>DMNP01000073.1:0-755 GCA_003452695.1 Eggerthellaceae bacterium | reverse complement strand
GCAGTCCTATTCAGGCGGCCGCCCGTCGAAGGCGCCGGTCAGCTTACGCGCGCGTGGACTATTGCAGGCGATGGCGGATTAATCGAGCAGTGTGAGCTGTAACGAGGGCATGGAAAAAGCGCCGGCGCCACGTACCGGCGCTTTTCATTCGAGAAAGATTGGCCCGAGACTACGAGCGCGCCCTGCCTGCCGCATCCCATTTGCGCTTGGGCACGATTTCATCGCCGTACATGATGCAATAGCGGATGCCCTTCAGAGTGATGATGAGGTTTGCGACGAGCGGCGTGCCCTCCACGCCGTGGTCGTAAATCTGGTAGGTGAGCAGCTCGCGGTCGAACAGCTCCTTGTACTTCGGATCGTCCTTCACTTTGTCCCACAGCACGTTCGTTGGTTCGCGGCCAAGCTCTTCCTGCCTCAGGGCGATGTTGTACAGCAGAACTTCCTGCTCGTCGGACACGCGCCCTTCCGCACGAATCTCTTCCTCGGTGGCCATAGGCATTCAACCCCTTCCTCTGAAAATACGTTCGACAGTGCGCTTTGCGGCGCCTATCCCATGAATGCTGAATCATTATAGCAGCAGCCATAACGAAAGGAGCGGCACGAAGCCGCTCCCCAAAAAGGCAATCTATTATGCCATTTATCCTACCAAGGAACCTCGCGACCCTTGAACTCGTGCGGATCTCCGCGCCAGCCGTCGCCTTCCTGGGCATATTCGTTGCCGGAACGCTTGGTGCTGGTGTAGCCAGACCATGCGC
>DMNP01000352.1:6213-10334 GCA_003452695.1 Eggerthellaceae bacterium | reverse complement strand
CTGGGCCGTTCGCGCAAGAAAGTGCTCGTATTGGACTTGGACAATACGCTTTGGGGCGGGGTCGTCGGAGAGGACGGGCCCGAAGGCATCGTGCTGGCCGAATCTGGCGTGGGCGCTGCATACCGCGATGCCCAGAAGCGCCTGAAGCAGCTTGCCGAAACCGGGGTGCTTCTTGCCGTGGTATCGAAGAACAATCCCGAAGACGCCGATGCCGCATTCCATGACAATCCGTTCATGGTGCTGGCAAAAGACGATTTCGTCAGTTTCAAGGCAAATTGGCAGGCAAAGGCCGAGAATGTGGCCGCCATGGCTGCGGAGTTAAATTTGGGCATCGACTCGTTTGTGTTTTTGGACGACAATCCCGTGGAACGAGAGCAGATGGCTTCCATGTTGCCCGAAGTCGCGGTTGTTGATTTCCCCAAGGATGTGTCGCGCTTGCCCGAGGTCGTGTCGTCGCTGTACCAGAAGTATTTTTGGATTCCGCGGCGTACAGCCGAAGATGCGACGAAGACCCAGCAATACCACGACGAGGCAAAACGGGTTGCCGTACGCGAGGCTGCGAGTTCCATGGAAGAATACCTGAAGTCGCTGCAGATAGATATGCGTATCCGCGAAGCTGGCGATAACCAAATGCAGCGCGTGGTGCAGTTGTTGAACAAGACGAACCAGTTCAACACGAACACGGTGCGGATGGATGCGCAGGAGATGGCTGGTTGGCTTGCGCGCGAAGGCAATCACGCTCTCGTAGCGAACGTGTCGGACCGCTATGGCGATAGCGGTTTGGTGGTAATCATGCTGGTCGAGCTGGGATCGAATGGGAAGCATGAAGCGACAATCGTTAATTTCCTGATGAGCTGTCGGGTCATGGGACGCCAGATCGAGGACGCGTTCATGAATGCAGCCTGTTCTTGGATGTCCGAACGGGGGATTCGCCGAGTGTGTTCCAGTTGGGTGCGCAGTGCGAAGAACAAACCGGTGGAGAACCTGTACGAGCGCTTGGGTTTCGATCTGGTGGAGTGCGGCGAGGATGCGAAGGCGTATTTGCTGGCGCTTCCCGCGCGTATAGAATCTGTTGTCGAAGCGAGGTGGGAGCGATGAAGGTGCACCACATCGGCTATGCGGTTGCCGATATCGATAAGGCCAAGGCCGCGTTTTCCCGGATGGGCTACGATTGCGGGCCGACCATAGACGACGACTTGCGCAAGGTCCGTATAGTTATTCTGCGCAATGGGAACGAACGAGTCGAGCTTGTTGCGCCAAATGGCAATGGGAATCCGGTCGAAGGCGTTCTGGGTAAGATGGGTGCCACGCCTTATCACATTTGCTATGAGGTGGAGGATTTAGAGGCGGCTATTTCAGAGCTGCAGTCGATTCGCGGTTGGATGCTGACAAAGCCGCCTGCACCCGCCCCGGCCATAGAGGGAAGGCGTGTGGCCTTCATGTACCAAAAAGATGTCGGAACCTTCGAGCTTGTAGAGACGGATCCGGCCGATGGAGAGGAGAAGTAATGCAGAAATTCCTGGAGACCATGGCAGACATCTTCGAGGTGGATGTCGAAGACCTGGATATGAGCGTGCCATTTCGAGATGTGGAGGCATACGACTTCGATTCACTGAAAGGCTTCGCAATTATTTGCGCGTTCGAGGAAGAGTACGGCAAGGAAGTTTCCGTGGACACTTTCCTTGAATGCAAGACGCTCGCTGACCTGTATGCGCTGACTGGGCTGGAGGGCTAGCATGTCCTGCAAGCAATGGGTTGCCGTTACGGGCGCTTGCGGTGGCATCGGTAGCGCAATCGTGCTCGAACTCGTGGATTACGGCTTTGGTGTGTGGGCAATTGGGCGTGATGAAGATGCGCTATACGATGCGTTCGGCAAGAGCGATACGGTTCGTACGCTGGTTTGCGACTTGTCTAAAGAGGCAGCGATTGCCTCGGCTGTGAAGTGCATGGTTGAAGATTCTGGTCCTCTAAGGGGGCTCGTGCATTGCGCAGGCTTCGACAAGTTGGCGCCACTCTATCTTGCTAAACGCCGCGATGCCGAGGCGCTCATGGCCATCCATGTATACGCTGCGATGGATTTGTGCAAGCAGCTGGCCAAGAAGGGCAGGGCGGCTGAAGGATGCTCCATCGTGCTAATGTCATCTCTTTCCGCGCACGAGGGGGCTGCGGGCCATACGGCATATGCAGCTGCGAAAGGGGCGCTGGAGGGTTTTCTGCCATCTGCCGCCTGCGAGCTGTCGGCACGCGGAATTCGACTGAACGAGCTCGTACTCGGCGTCGTGCGCACGCAGATGTCTGCGGGGTTCATAGACAAGTTGGACGAGGGACAGATGGCAGATTTGAAGGCTGGCTATCCGCTTGGTTTGGGCAAACCCGAAGACGTGGCTCCGATTGTTCGCTTTCTTGTAAGCGACGATTCTCGTTGGATAACCGGGCAGAAACTGTTTGCCGATGGCGGGCATTCGGTCCGCAGCGTGTAGGGGCTTTGCATGTGGAGTGAGCAACGTAAGGAAGAATTCAAACAGCACCAACTGGCATCTCGCATCGGCGGGGGCATGGCGCGTTACGAGCGGCAGCACGAGCAGGGCAAGCTCACGGCGCGCGAACGCATCGACCTGCTGTTCGACCCGGGCACGTTCGTGGAAGTGGGCGCGCTGCGCGAGGCGCGGCCCAACATCTACGGCGACCGCTCGGTGAAGGTCGTAGGAGATGGCGTGATCGTGGGCTACGGCAAGGTGAACGGCAGGGCGGTATATGCGTCGTCGGAGGACTTCACCGTGAACGGAGGGTCACTCGGCGAAGTGCACTCGTCCAAGATATGCGAATGCATGGACATGGCCATGCGCGCCAAGGCGCCCTTCGTTTCCATTAACGATTCGGGCGGTGCCCGCATCGACGAAGGCGTGTGCTCGCTTTCGGGTTATTCCGGCATGTTCCTGCGCAACACGATGGCCTCGGGCGTCATCCCTCAAATTGCCGTTATTCTGGGGCCGTGTGCCGGGGGTGCGTGCTATTCGCCCGCCATCTGCGATTTCATTTTCATGACGCGCGACACGGCCAAGATGTTCATAACTGGCCCCGCCGTGGTGAAGGCGGTTACGCGTGAAGAAGTGACGTTCGACGACCTGGGCGGCGCCACCATGCATTCCACGGTTTCGGGATGCGCGCACTTCGTTTACCGCGACGACCGCGAATGCATCATGGGCGTACGCGAGCTGCTGTCGTATTTGCCGCAGAACAACCAACTGGATCCGCCGCGAGCCGAGCCGCGCCCCGTCGACCGCTCCGCCGAGATAGAATCCATCGTGCCCGACGATACGCGCCAGGGCTACGACGTGCGCGATGTTGTGCGCACGTTCGCCGATGGCGGCGAGTTCGTGGAAGTGCACGAGGGCTTTGCGAAGAGCGTGGTCGTGGGGTTATGTAGGCTGGATGGCCGCGTTATTGGCGTCGTGGCAAATCAGCCGTCGGTGCTGGCGGGTTCGCTCGACGTGGATTCGTCGGACAAGGCTGCTCGACTCGTGCGCTTCTGCGACTGCTTTAACATTCCCATCCTGTCGCTCGTGGACGTGCCAGGCTATTTCCCGGGCGCATCGCAGGAACACGCAGGTATCATCCGCCACGGCGCCAAGTTGCTGTTCGCCTATGCCGAGGCCACGGTGCCTAAGGTGTCGCTTATCATGCGCAAGGCCTATGGCGGCGCCTACATCGCCATGAACTCCAAGCGTATGGGCGCCGATTACGTATTTGCCTGGCCAATTGCCGAGATTGCGGTGATGGGTGCGGAGGGCGCGGTGGACATATTGCACCGTCGCGAAATTAAGAGCGCGGCCGACCCGGAAGCTGCACGTGCCGAGTTTGCCGCAGAGTACGAGGACAAGCACCTGAACCCCTACTTCGCCGCGGCCAACGGCCTGGTCGACGAAGTGATATCACCCGAGGAAACGCGCCGCCGCCTGGCGCAGGCCTTCGAGTCGCTGAAGTACAAGAAGGTGGATTCGCCCTGGAAGAAGCACGGCAACATACCGTTGTAGGAGTTGGGAAGCAGGCCGGAGGGCACCGTGATGCAGGGCCGGCCGGCAAGGTCGAGTGGCGTTGCCGTGCTGTAGGGCCGGCGGGCG
>DMNP01000352.1:0-6121 GCA_003452695.1 Eggerthellaceae bacterium | reverse complement strand
CGGGTGATGCGGTTGGGCGGTGCGGCTGGCGTGCGCAGAGATTATCCCCGCATGTTTCGCGGAGGAGGATAGGAAGAATTGCAAATGGGAAAGACAGCGTTTCTGTTCAGCGGCCAAGGGGCCCAGTTTCCTGGCATGATGAAGGAGTACCACGACAGCATTCCCGCTGCGAGGCGCGTGTTCGATGTGGCGGACGCATCGTTGGGGCGCTCGATTTCGGATCTGTGCTTCGAAGGGCCCAAGGAGCAGCTGGACCTTACGCACAACACGCAGCCGTGCGTTCTGGCGGCAGATCTGGCCGCCTACGAGGCGGCGCTCGCAGCGGGCTTTTCGCCCGACGGGCTGGCAGGCTTCTCGCTGGGAGAGTATGCGGCCCTAGTGGCTTCGGAGTGCCTGCCGTTGTCCGATGCTTTCCCCCTGGTGCAATTGCGCGCCGACGCCATGCAGGATGCCGTGCCGGTGGGGCAGGGTGCCATGGCCGCAGTCATGAAGGTCGGTCTGGAGGACTTGCAGGCGATGTGCGACGAGGTGGACGGCTACGTGCAGCCCGCGAACGTGAACTCGCCTGCGCAGATCGTGGTCTCGGGGCGGACAGAGGCGGTCGAAGCTCTAGTTGCGCTGTGCAAGTCGCGCAAGGTGCGCGCCATGAAGATTCCGGTCAGCGTGCCTTCGCACTGCGCGCTGATGACGCCGGCGGCCGATGCTCTATCCGAGGCGCTGGCCGGTGTTTCGCTAGGGGAACCTGCGCTTCCCGTGTACATGAACGTAACCGCCGCGCCGGCGGCCGACGCGTCCGAGGCTTCGGCAAACATGGTGGCCCAGCTCACATCGCCCGTGCTCTGGCGCCAGACGCTCGAGCGCCTGTGGGCCGACGGCTTCACCCGTTTCCTGGAATGCGGCCCCGGCGCCACGCTTTCCGGTTTCGTGAAGAAGACGCTGCCGGAGGCCGAGATCCTTTCGCTGGAAACCCGATAGTGGGATAGGAGATGCAGATGAAGAAGCTGGCATTGTACGGTGCGGGGGACTTGGGCCTCGGTTTGCTGGAGGTGTACCGCAGCTGCGAGCTGGCCAGCCCCACGTATGCCGACGTGTTCTACGTAGACGACGATCCGCAAGCCGTGGCGCCGGACGGCATACGGCTGGTCGATTTCGACGGCCTGCTGCGCGAGGCCGCCGAATCCGATGTGCGCGTTGCGGTGTGCGTGGGCGAACCCCGCGTGCGCCAGGCCATTGCCAGCCGCGTTCGCGGCGCCGGGCTGCGCCTGGCCACGCTGGTCGATCCGAGCGCGAAGGTGTCGCCGCGCGCCGAGCTGGGGGAGGGCTGCATCGTCAGCGGTTGGAGCGCCGTCGGGGCCAATTCCGTCGTGGGCGAAAACTCGCTTTTGCTGGGTGCCATTATGTCCCACAATTGCCGCATAGGTGCCAGCTGCGTACTGGACTCGCGCTCCACGTTGTCGTGCCACGTTACGGTCGGTGACCAGACCTACGTGCGCATCGGCGCCATGGTCCGCGAGGGCGTGACCATCGGCCAGCGCGCCATCGTAGACATGGGAGCTGCCGTTTTTCTGGATGTCGAGGACGACATCTACGTAACCGGCAACCCCGCCCGCCCCATGCGCCGCAACGAGGACCAGCAGGTCTTCCGGGGGTGAATGAACAGGGGACGTGTTTGCTGCCCAGTTGAACAAGGTGCTATGGCGGGGAGCGCCTAATTGAGGACACGTCTTGTTTTCGATGATTGGAAAAGGGATGAATTCTATCACCATTAGGTTCGCTGTACGGACTGCTTCAGTAATCGCGTTTCTTGTGCTGGTAACATGTTTGTATCCCATGTCAGCTTTTGCCATTGCCGATTCGCAGCTATCAGCGACCGAAATGAGAACGGTTGGTTCAGGACGGACGGAGCTGAATGCCGAATTAGCTACTCAGGCATCGAAGTCGAACTGCCTGATCAAGACCAAGGATTACCGTTTTAAGATTCCCAAGTTTTGGCGCGGTAAGGTGCAGTGGAAATCATCAAGCTGGAGAACGGAAGTATACCTTAAAGGGCATAGGGGGGACTCGCGCTATCTACTTACCAGTGTCATGAGCGGCCAATTCACCGGACATGGCGATGCTTTCGACGTTGTCCTCCAGAAGAAATGGAAGAACCAAAGCGGTGCTTATCCAGTGCCATTCACTGTAACCGTGCTTTCGAAAAATGTCCCGTACTTCATCTGGGCGGGATGGTACGACTCGTACGATGATCTCTGGATTCCTGTGAAAGACCAGAAGAAGATGCTAAAGCTTGCCACGTTTGGCAAGGTCACTTATGCAAAGGCGAAACGAAACGCGGATTACAAATCCGCAGTATATAAAACCGTCAAACGGCAGCAGCGAAAGCAATTCAAACCCTCTCTCATGGTACTTAAGTAAGTCACGATATGGCCACGATGCGTCGCCGGAGAAACGCGCGTCGATGCCCTTAAGCTGAATGTGGATCAAAACAATAGACGGTTCGCATCGAGGTAGATCCGTAGTCTGATTGCGGCGCAGTCCACACCTGATGTCTGCACTGACCGTCCGCCACAGGCCAGGGTTGCATGTCATGCACGGCGGGTCTACTTTAGCTGCTAATGAAAATGTGATTCAGAGCAGCAAAGCATGGAGTTGCTAAAAGCGATTCCATGATTTGCCTGGGAAGAGCCTTATGAAGACTTGGTTAAACAGATATGCAATCGCAAGCGTTGGCGTTGACATATTACGAGCTATTGCCAAAGTGGCCTTCAGGTGGACGGGCCAATGGGACGTGTCATAAATAATAAGGTCGTTTTTGGTGAAATCCGATATCTCGGAAAAGGTGCGCGCATGTTTTGTTCGCTCTTCTGTTCCACAAGAAAAGGACCATCGCAGTACCCTCGATGCTGCCGACGCAGTTTCCTGCGCCAGGATGTTTTCGTGATTAGCGCTTAATAGACTTTGGTCTTTGCGTGTAAGGCAATCGAAGCGTTCTTTGTGGGCGGTCCAGAAATCAGAGAGGTTTTTCATGCTTATTGTATGGGTAATACTGCCTTCGCGCATGACATAGTGGTAGCCGATGTAGGGGATGCTGACGATTTTTCTACATTCCAGTAGCATCAGATGTGTCGTCGCTATTTCTTCGAAGACCCTTCCTTCGGGAAAGCGCAGATTATCGAAGATTCTGCTCCGATAAAGTTTGTTCCATATTGCGGCTTTTATCGATTCTTCCATTAGCGCTGCTATGGCGCCCATCGTGTCGTATGCAGCTTTCGGTGCAATCTCATCGCGAGCCTTTCTCAGGCCTTCTATTCGGTATCCGCACTGGGCAATATCCGCGCTTTGGGAATCCAGCTCTTTCAGTAGCTCTTCGAGCATGTCGGGTTCCATAAAATCGTCTGCATCGGCAAAGGCGATCAACTCTGAACCTCGTTTCAGCGCGCTTTCTACTCCCAGATTTCGCGCTGCAGACAGCCCCAGGTTGGAGGTATGTACAGCCCTGACGCGTGCGTCGAATTCGGCGTAGGCGTCACACATGGCGCCGCTTATGTCGGACGACCCGTCGTCTATCAGGATGATGTCCAGGTCCCCATGGGTTTGCGCCAAAATGCTTTCGACACAACGCTCGAGCGTGTCCTCTGCGTTGTGCACGGGCACTATAATGCTAATCGTCGGCATGTCCCGGGCGCCTTCCAAAACGTTGTTACGATATTATATGCTAAGGGTATGGCAGGGGATTTGTTGGTTTGACAGGCGGTGTTCTATGAGCTTGCGTGGCATTCTGCTGTCGCTTAACCGGCTTTCGGGCGGCTCGCTATACAAGGCCCGGAATCTGACTGCGTTCGCGTTTTACCGGTCGGTGGGGGCTTTTATTCCCGATGCGCGAGCAAAGTGCTATTGCCCGTGCTGCGAAACGAAGCTGCCCTCCTGGAAGACTGCGAATTTCTCGAAACGGCCCGACCTGTACGACGTGCGCCGCTATTCCAGCGTGCCTCAGGACGTGGTCTGCCCGGTGTGCGGGTCGATTCCGCGTCAGAGGACGGAAGTGTGGCACCTCTGCCAGCGCTCCAAACTGCTTCAGGAAAAGAAGGTTTTGCATTTCGCGCCCGAACGCGGCATTTCGCGCTGGATGCGCAAGCGGGGCGTGAACGTTACGACCGCCGACCTGAACGCCCCAGCCGACCTGAGGCTCGACCTTACCGATATCGACCTGCCCGACGCTTGCTTCGACGTCGTCGTGTGCAACCACGTGCTCGAGCACGTGGCCGACTGGCGCGCCGCGCTCCGTGAAATCCGCCGCATCCTGCGCCCCGGTGGTCTGTTGGTGTGCTCGTTTCCCATAGACCCGCACCTGCCCACGGTCGACGAGGACGCCTCCGTTGCGGACCCCGCTGGCCGCATCGCCCGCTTCGGCCAGCACGACCACCTGCGCGTGTTCGGGCGCGACAGCGCGCGGTTGCTCGAAGACGCTGGTTTCCGAGTGCAGATAGCCCGCGGTGCCGACTGCCCCGACGTCATACGTCCTGTGATCGGCCCTGCCGACTACGACTCGCCCAACATTTTCTTTTGCTGGAGGCGCTGATCGCCGCATGCTGCGCAAGGCGTGCTGGCCACGTGTACGCCCGGTAGCCGCATCCCGTAGATGCTCCCGGATTTAAGGATGGCGCCGCCATTCCCGAACCGTATTTCGCATGATTTGATTCATTTCGTGCCATCGGTTCCACGGTGCGTGCGTTATGCGCGGTATCGCACGGGCCGTGCCGGTGATTGCCCAATTCGCAGATTGCGAGTAACTTCGGAATACCGTGCATTCCGCGCAATCTGATGCAGCTCGGGATCGGAAACGCATCAGACTGAGTGGAATGCGCGGTTCGGGCCGTGCCCAGCGCCTTCCGCGTTGCCGATAGGAGGCAACGGATGCCCGCGAAGGCTGTGGATGCCATGAGTGGGGCATGCCAAAAGTGGGGCAAGGGAATTCTGCGTTAACATGGTTGCTGGAACAGTGCAGCGCGATTTGTCGTGGAGCGGGGTGGTTGAGCGATGGCGGCTATGGACAAGGGGAGCGCGGCGCAAGGCGTGATCTACCTCGCCGCATGCGCGGTGAACGGCGTGGTTCCCGACGCCCGGCTGGTGGGGGACATGGACCTGCCCCTCGTGCTCGGGGTCGCGCGCGACCACATGCTGGCGGCGGCCGCGGCGATGGCCCTGAGGTCCGCCGGCCTCGACGACCCGGATTTCGCCCGGGCGGAGGCCAGCGCCGTGCGCAGGGCCGTGGTCATGGGCGCGGAGAGGGACGAGCTCCTCTCCCGCATGGACTCTGCCGGCATCTGGCACCTGCCCATGAAGGGCATCGTAATCCAGCGCCTCTACCCCGCGCTCGGCATGCGCGAGATGTCGGACAACGACGTGCTCTTCGACGCGTCGCGCGCGGCGGATGTCAGGGAAATCATGGAGGGCATGGGGTTTCGCACGGAGTCCTTCGGGCGCTGGAACAACGACGTGTACTACAAGGAGCCGCTGTGCAACTTCGAGATGCACAGGCTGCTCTTCCTGCCGATCGACGGGCAGCCGGTCTACGACTACTACCGCGACGCCGAGCGGCTCCTTGTTCCCGACGGGGACGGCTCCTTCGGCATGCACCTCTCCGACGAGGACTTCTACGTGCACATGGTGGCGCACGAGCACAAGCACTACGCCTACGCGGGGACCGGGCTGCGCTCGCTGCTCGACGTGTACGTCTGGGTCAGGGCCAAGGGCGGCGCGCTCGACTGGGGCCGGGTGTCCGGCGAGCTGGCCAAGATGGGGCTTGCGGAGTTCGAGGCGCGCAACCGCCGCCTGGCCATGCGGCTCTTCGGCGGCGCCGAGCTGTCCGCGGAGGACGAGGAGATGCTGGGCTACTTCGTCTCGTCGGGGACCTACGGCACGACGGCCCAGGGCGTGCAGAACATGGTCGCGCAGCGCGGGCGCCTGGGGTTCTTGGCGTGGAGGGCCTTCCCGTCGTACGAGACCATGGCCATCTTGTACCCGGTTCTCGGAAAGGCGCCGATCCTGCTGCCCGTCTGCTGGGCCGCGCGCATCGCCTCCGCGCTCGCCGCCAAGTGTATTCGCTAGCCTAGTTTTCGAC